>WHST01000056.1 GCA_009379955.1 Streptosporangiales bacterium
AGCCCGCCGAGCATCTCCGCAGCGAACGCCACCAGCCGCGGCCTGACCTGGTCCATCTCCTCCGGGGTCACGGATCAGAACACGACCACATCACGAGCCGGATCAGCGGTAGCGACACACGTAACAAAGTACTACTAGTCTTCCGTTCATGCCCGAGGGCGACACCGTCTGGCTCTCCGCGCGGCGAATGCACGACGCCTTCGCCGGCCGCGGACTCGTGCGCTCCGACTTCCGTGTGCCGCGGCACGCGACCGCCGACCTGACCGGCAGGACGGTCGAGGAGGTCCTCGCGCGCGGCAAGCACATGCTGACCAGGGTCGAGGGCGACGTCACGCTGCACACCCACTTCCGGATGGACGGGAGCTGGCACCTGCACCCTCCTGGCACCCGCTGGCGGCGTCCCGGCCACCAGGCCAGGATCGTGCTGGCGAACGAGGAGTGGGAGGCCGTCGGTTTCTCGTTGCACGACGTCAGGCTCGTCCGGCGCAGCGCGGAGGAACGCCTCGTCGGCCACCTGGGGCCCGACCTGCTCGGGCCCGACTGGGACCTCGCCGAGGCCGTGCGCCGGCTACGCGCCGCACCGCACAGGGACGTCGGCCTCGCCCTGCTCGACCAGCGCAACCTGGCCGGCATCGGGAACTTGTACCGCACCGAGGTCCTGTTCCTGCACGGCACCTCGCCGTGGACGTCCGTCGGCGACGTGGTCGACCTCGACCGGCTGGTCTCGCGTGCCCGCGATCTGCTGCTGCTCAACCGGGACGACTGGCCACAGGTCACGACCGGCGACTCACGGCGGGGCCAGCACCACTGGGTCTTCGAGCGTGCGGGACGTCCGTGTCGGCGGTGCGGCGCGACGATCCGTACGGCACGGCAGGGTAACGCCCCCGACGACCGCGTGACGTACTGGTGTCCGTCGTGCCAACAGGGCCCCGCGGCAACGAACCGTTCCTAGTCGATTTAGATACCCCCTTGGGGTACCGGGTATTCTGTGCTACGTTCCGTCTTGCCCGAACGAGAGCGTTCCTGATCCTGGGAGACAGCGATGACCGCACAGACGACCTCCACCACACGTCCCCACCCCTTGCTTCGTCGATGGCCTGTGCTGGCCGGGCTCGCGTTCACCGCGCTCGTCGCCTTCGACATGGCCGCCGGCATGGACCTCGCGCCGGTACTGGCCGCGTCGGCGGTGGTCTACCTGGGCACGGCGGCGTTACGGAAGCCCGTCGCGGCCTGGCCGATATTCTTCGCCACCGTCGTCATCATCACCGTGGGGAAGTTCGCCGGCTTCGACCCGACCTGGGTCGTGCTGGGTGCGGGCGTCCTCCTGCTGGGTTACGGCCTGGTGCGCGGCGCGCTGCGTCCCGCGTCAGGACTGCCGCTGCAGACGCTCGGCCTGCTCGGCTTCGGTGCCGCCGCCGCGATCGCGCTGTACGTCAACCCGGTGTTCGGCGGCTACCTGGTGGCGGTCGGCCTGCTCGGCCACGCGGCGTGGGACCTCTACCACCACAGGACCAACAAGGTCGTGGTCCGCTCACTCGCCGAGTTCTGCCTCGTCCTCGACACCGCCCTGGCCGTGACGATCATCGTCGTGACCGCGACGGCCTGACGCTAGAGCCCGGCCTGCCGCCAGGAGCGGGGGGACGGGGCCACCCGCAGGCGCTCGACGAGCGACGGGCCGCGGCCGGCCTCGGGGCCGACCCCGTAACGACCCAGGCCGGTGCGCAGGACGGAGAGCCCGGCCATGCCGGGGAGTGCGGCGATCCGACCGTCGATCTGCGCGATGCGACCGTTGCCCGTCTCACCGCCCAGCAGGTAGCCGAACACCAGCGCCGTCTCCTGCCGGGGGTGGATGCTCGAGCCGAGCGGCCCCCACAGGGTCCTGAGTGCGAGCCGCGAGATCCGGCGGGCCCGCGCGGAGCGGGCGAGCCGGGACTTCGCCTGGTCCTCGTAGAACGCCGAGTGCTGGGCGCGCTGCTCACGCACCCGACCGAGCAGGGTGGCCAGCACGGGATGGTCGTCGACCTCGAGGATGCGGTCGTACGCGACCTGGGTCGACCACTCGTTGATCGCTCCCCAGGTCATGTGCACCGCGGTGATGTCGTCACCGATCACGTTCGCCAGCATCGAGCGGTAGACGGGCGCCATGCTGTCGCGCCAGCCGAGCGACGAGCGCATGCGCTGGATGAGCGCGTTGTCGATCGTGATGCCGTGCGCGCGCAGGACGCTGGCCACGCCCTCGCTGTGCCAGAAGTTCTCGTACGTCCACCGGGTGAGGAACGCCGTCGCCGTCGCGTCTTTGTGCGTCGGGGTGATCAGCAGGTCGCGCAGGTAGCAGATGGTGTGGCGTTCGACGTCGAACATGTAGCGCAGGGCGCGCAGCGTCGGGTTGCGCAGCGGGCGTCTCGCGAACGCGTCGTAGTCGAGATCCTCGTACGCGACGCGGGTGAAGCCGTGCACGCCGGGATCGATATCGAAGGCCATGGCCGGGCCGGGCTACGCGGCGACGCTGGCGAACGGTGCCTGCGGGGCACCGGTGCCTGCGATGGCACCCGGGACCTCGGCGACGGGGGTCTCCTCGAGCGCCAGCAGGGAGCTGGTGTCACGGAGCACCTCGGACAGGCGCACCCCCAGCGCGAAGCAGATGGCCGCGAGCAGCTCGGAGGACGCTTCCTTCTGGCCGCGCTCGACCTCGGAGAGGTACCCGAGGGACACGCGCGCGGAACTCGACACCTCGCGGAGGGTGCGGCCTTGACGCATCCGGTGCTGGCGCAGCACGTCTCCGATTATCTGGCGAAGCAGCATGGGCGACGTCCCTCCCTCCGGTCCGGTGGTTGCAGCGGTCCTCACGACTCCACCGTATACGCCCCGGCCGTCACATGGAGCACCAGAGGCGCTGCTCATCTGTCAGCGAACAACCGCGAGGAGCAGATCAAAGGCAACGCGGGCGGCCTCGTCGCGTATTCCCGCCCGGTCGGTGGCCGTGATCGCGGGCGAGTCGACCGTGAGCCCGGCCGGCCCGTCGACGGCGACGTGCAGGGTGCCCGGTGCCTTGCCGTCCTGCGGGTCGGGGCCGGCGACCCCGGTGAGCGCGAGCCCGTAGGTCGCGCCCAGCAGCGACCGCACGCCCGTGGCCATCTGCCCGGCCACCTCGGGATGGACCGCGCCCTCCCGCTCGAGCAGGCCGGCGTCGACGCCGAGCACGGACGCCTTGACGTCGGTCGCGTACGCGATCACGCCGCCGCGGAACGCATCGGAGGCACCGGGAACGGCGGTCAACTGCATGCCGACGAGGCCACCGGTCAACGACTCCGCGATGGCCACGGTGGCGTCGTTCAACCGGAGCGCCGCGAGCACGCGGGTGGGACGGTCGATCACTGCTCGGTTGCCTGCCGGCGCAGCCGAAGTGCCCGCCACAGGTAGTCGACGCCGGTCGCGACCGTGACGACGACGGCGCCGCCCATCACGACCCACCTGCCGATGTCGAGGCCGAGCCACTCCAGCGGCAGGATGAACAGGGCGATCGCCACGATCTGCAGGACGGTCTTGAGCTTGCCGCCCTTGCTCGCCGCGATCACGCCGTGCCGGATCACCCAGAACCGCAGCAGCGTCACACCGACCTCGCGCACCATGATCACGATGGTCACCCACCACCACAGCTCGCCGATGAGCGAGAGACCGACGAGCGCCATGCCCATCAGCGCCTTGTCGGCGATCGGGTCGGCGATCTTGCCGAAGTCGGTGATCAGATCGCGGCGCCTGGCGAGCTCGCCGTCAAGGTGGTCGGTGAACGACGCCAGCAGGAAGACCACCAGGGCTCCGAGGCGCCACCCCATGCCGGGCTGCAGCAGCATCCAGCCGAACACGGGCACGAGCAGGATGCGCAGGACCGTCACCGCGTTGGCCAGGTTGACGATCGGGACGGGCCTGGCCGGCTCGGGGCGACCCTCGAGCGGGTCGGCGTTCGCGGGACTCACGGGGCCTCCGCCCGGACTCCGCCGGCGGCGTCGGCCGTGAGGTCGACGCCCTCGCTGCCGACGACCCGGGCGCGCACGATGTCACCGACCCGTGCGGGGGCGCTCGGTGCTGACTGCCTCCGGCGGTCTTGCGACAGGCTGACTGTTGTCATGCCATCCACCTCGGGTCCCTGGTGTGCGGCGCAGCCCTCGGCGACCGATCCGTCGGTCGACTCGACGAGCACGTCGATCTCGTCGCCGACACGCTCCTCGGCCCGCTGGGCCACGAGCTCGTCGACGAGCCCCGCGAGGCGCTCGACGCGTTCGTCGACGACCTCCTGCGGCAGCTTCTCGTCGTAGCCCACGGCCTCCGTGCCGTCCTCGTCGGAGTAGCCGAACACGCCGATGGCGTCGAGACGCGCGGCGGAGAGGAACTGTTCGAGCAACTCGACGTCGTGCTCGGTCTCCCCGGGGAACCCCACGATGACGTTGGTGCGGGCACCGGCGAGTGGCGCTCCCGCGCGGATGCGTGCCAGCAGGTCGAGGAACTGCTCACCGTCGCCGAACCGCCTCATCCGCCGCAGCACGCGACCGCTGGCGTGCTGGAACGACAGGTCGAAGTAGGGGGCGAGGCCGTCGGTGGAGGTCATCACGTCGATGAGCGTCGGCCGCATCTCCGCGGGCTGCAGGTAGCTCACCCGGACGCGCTCGATGCCGTCGACACCGGCCAGCTCGCCGAGTAGCCGCTCGAGCAGCCTGACGTCGCCGAGGTCCTTGCCGTACGAGGTGGAGTTCTCGCTGACCAGGACGAGCTCGCGCACACCCTCGCCGGCGAGCCAGGCCGCCTCGTCGAGCAGGTCCTCGGGCCGGCGTGAGACGAAGGCGCCGCGGAACGACGGGATCGCGCAGAACGCGCAGCGCCGGTCGCATCCGGAGGCGATCTTCAGCGGGGCGATGGGGCCGGAGCCGAGCCGCCGGCGCAGGGTGCGCGGACCGCCGAGCCGGCCGGCGAGACCGACCTCGGTGTCGCGGTCGGCGACCGACCGGTGCCCGGGCACGACGGTGCCGGAGCCCTGGCGGTCGACCGGCGTGATGGGCAGCAGCCTGCGCCGGTCCTGCGGCGTGTGCGCGGCGGGCGTACGTCCCGCGAGGATGTCGTCGAGTCGGACCGCGATGTCCGGATAGTCGTCGAAGCTCAGCACGGCCGCCTCGGGCAGCTCCGCCGCGAGGTCCTTGCCGTACCGCTCCGCGAGGCAGCCGACCGCCACCACCCGGGGAGCGTCGTCGGACTCGTCGGCGGCCGCGAGAAGGGTGTCGATGGACTCCTGCTTCGCCGCCTCGACGAATCCACAGGTGTTCACGAGTACGGCGTCCGCGCCCGCGGTGTCGTCGACCAGCGACCAGCCGCCGTCCTCCAGGCGGCCGGCGAGCTCCTCGGAGTCGACCTCGTTGCGGGCACAGCCGAGCGTGATCAGGGCTACGCGTCGGTCAGGCACAGGCGTAGAGCCTACGCGAGGCGGGTAACGACGGTGGCGGGCGGCGGGTGCGCCGGTCAGGGCCGGCCGACCCCGGTCCGGTCGGTACGTCCGTCGATCTCGTCGGTCGGTGACTGGCTCGTGCGCCCCGATCCGCCGAGGCAGACCTGCAGGATCGGCAGCCGCAGGCAGAGTCCGCGAGGCGGGTCGTCCGGAGGCGGCACCGGCGCCGGCGTCGAGGCTGGTGGCGGTGGCGGCTTGGGCTCCGTCGGTTCGGTCGGCGGCTTGGGTTCCGACGAGGTCGGCCGTGGCCTGCTCGTGGTCGGCTCGGCGGTGGGCTCCGAGGGCTCGGACTCGACGGGACGGCTCGTCGGCTCCCTCGACGGCTCCGCGGAGCTGGGCTCGTCGGTCGGCTCCTCCGACGGCGACTTCGTCGTCGCCACCTTGGACGTGCTCGCGCTCGGCTCGCTCGTCGGCGGCTGCTGCGTACTCGTCCCCGGCTGGCCGGTGCCGCCGCCCGACCCCTGCGCCGTGGGCTGCGCCTGGGGCTCGTCGCGGTCGAACAGGTCGGCGCCGACGGTCGCCCAGGCGGTCACGCCCAGGCACAGCGCCAGGACGACGGCGACCGCGACGCCGGTGGCCGGGTTGCGGGTGGTCTTGCGCAGCCAGCCCCAGAAGCCGGGCAGGAAGCCGAGGAACACCCCCGCCTTGCCGGCGGCCGCGAGGTACGGCGTGGCCGCGGTGCCCAGCACGATCGGCGCGAGCAGGAAGCGGAAGCCGGAGTTGACCTCGACGAGGTCGAGGTAGACGATCCGGCACGCGTCGCACTCGTCGAGGTGCTCACGGACCCGTCCGCTCTCGCGGTTGGCCAGCTTGTCCCTGACGTACGCGCCGAGCCGCTCGGTGACCCAACGGCACTCCTTGCCCTCGACCGCGGCAAGGTGCTGCTGGAGGTAGAGCTGCCGCAGCCGCTCCCTGGCGCGGTAGGCGATCGCGGACACGGCGTTGGGGTTGAGCCCGAGGAGCGGCGCGACCTGGGCGGCCGACTCGCCCTCGACCTCGGTGTGCCAGAGCACCGCCTGCCAGCGCTCGGGCAGGCCGGCGAAGGCGCGGGCGGCGTACGCCTGGTCGAGCTTGCTGACGGCCGGGTCGTCGTCGGCCTGGGGGCGTTCGTAGTCGGCGACGTCCTCGACGGGCTCGACCTTGGTGCCCGCACGGCCGCGGTCGATGTGGACGCGGCGCATCGTCGTCAGGACGTAGGCGCGGACGGCCGACTCGGGGCCGCCGCCGGACTTCAACGTGGTGAGCAGGCGGGCGAACGACTCGGCGACGAGGTCGTCGGCCTCGGCATGGTCACGGGTGAGCACCCGGGCCAGTCGCCTGGCGGCCTCGATGTGTCGCCGGTACACGGCGTCGAACGCCTCGGCGTCGCCGTCGCGGACGGCATCGAGCAGCGCCGCGTCGCTCGGGGCGTCTGCCATCTCCGCTGCGGCCAGCGCTTCTTCCCGCCGCGCATGCTTCGCGGCAGAGCGCCCGCCATCCCCACCTGTGTCGCTCATCGAGACAGAGGATACGGGCCGAGAAAAAAGTTCGGGAAGTTCGCGTCATAGTCCGCGGCCCACGCCGTCTCCCCCGTAACGCACGGCTCCGGCCCTATCGGCCGAACCGTACGTGTCGGTCGATGGGGGTCGGCCGAGCGAGCTGTCGCGCCCCAAGGGGGGAAGGGGCCGGCAGGTGCCAGCGGTGCTGGCGCACCTGGGCCCCGCTGGGGGGCGGGGCTCAGGTCTCCTCACCGCTTGCTGTTACCGGGGGAGAGAAGGGGTACGTGGACCGGCGCTGCGTGACCGCGACGTCCCAACGGGGGCGACGTCGGGGTCCCGCACGCCCTTCCGCGGCCGGCCAAACGGCTATCACGGCCGATATGACGACACTCCGGACCGCCTGGCGGAACGAGTCGCTCGTCCGCGGCTGGCGCCTGCCGGAGGACTGGTGGACGTCGCAGGTCGACGCGATCCTGTCCGCGGTGATCGCCGAGGAGCCCCTGGGCGACGGCTGCGCCGCCCTCGCCGCGGCCCGCGCGGAGGCCGGCGTCGGCCTGCCGGAGGGCTACGACGACCTCTGGGCGCTGTTCTCCGTCCTGCACCGGATTCCGCCCGCACCGCTCGTGCGGCGATTTGCCGAGTCATACGTTGAGTCAGCACCGTCGGGCATTTTGTGTACGGAGAGTATCGATCCTCTCACCGGCCTACTGCCCGTCGAGTACCTGCGCGCCCGGCTGGGCGAGGTCTACCGCGAGGCGACGGCGGCCGCGACCGAGGCGCGTACGCGGCACGGCCTGGTCAGCGTCCGGTTCGCCGCCCTGCCGATCGGGTGGGAGAACGTCACCTGGCGGCTCGCCGTCGGCCGGATCCTGCGGACGGCGTTCGCCCGTGGGGAGACGATCGCCGAGATCGGCCCCACGGTGGTCGGCGTCCTCACCCGCCGCGAGACCGCGGTCTCCGAAGGGGCGCTGACGGTCGACCTGCGAGCCACCGTCGACTGCGACGTCGACGTGCGCCGGCTCGGGTTGCCCGCGACGTTGCCCGGCGCCCTCATGCTGCTCGACGTCCTCGCCGAGCCCGACACGTCCCATGTCTCCCGAACGAAGCCCCACGATTGAGGTGAGCGCCGTGAGTTCAGGCCAGCATCGACGCCGAGGCGAGTCCCTGAGACAGCGCCTGACGAGGCTCGTCGGATCCTCGAGCGGCAACCACCGCCGCCGCAAGCAGGACGCCGACGCATCCGTGCAGCAGCGCGGATCGGAGACCTCGAGAAGGGAGCGCGGCCATGGCGGCATCGCCGAGCACCACGCTGCCTGACCTCCACGCCTACCGCGTCGTCGACCTCATCTGGTGGTGAGGCCCGCGGTCGAGCCTGGCGCGCGGACTGGTCATCCCTCCGCGGCTGATACCGGTCACGGCATCAGCCGACATCTCATGTCGGTCCGCGCGCCAGCCAGTAGCCCGCGAAGTTGTCCACATATTGCCTGCGACGCCGTCGAAGGCGGCCGAACGCCCACACACTGAACGGGTCGGTGCGGGGTGCATCGGCCGAACCGAGGTGAGGCAGGAGGCACAACCGTGGTCACGTTCGACATGGGCAACGCGACGCTGTCGACGTTGGCGGGCAAGACGTCGGGGTCGTCGGAGGACCTCGGCGGGCTGGTGCGCCAGCTCGTGGTGGCGGCGACTCCGCTCGAGGGGCGGATGAACGGGTCGGGACGTGCGGCGTTCGACCGTTTCAAGGCGCGGTCCGACCGGATCGCGACCGACCTGGGCCGCGCACTCGGTTCCGTGCACACCGGACAGGTGATGATGGACCGCTCGTTCCGTGACGGCGACGACACGATGGCCGGCAACGGCACCCACGCGATGGGCGCGGCGAACTTCGACGGCGCGCGGTTCCGCGGGTGAGGGGCACGATGAGCGCAGGAGCTGACGAGCGAGCCGCAGGTAGGGGTCGCGACTCCCTCGGTACCCATCAGGGCGTCCCCGCGACACCTGCCGGAGGCGAACGAGGAAGCGGGCGCGTGGGGCCATGACCACTCTCGACCGCAGGAGCTACGACACCGGCGCGTCCAGCGAGGTGCAGGCCAACGTCAACCGCATCGCGGGTCGCCTGGAGACCCTGATCGCGCAGCGCGCGTCCGACGCGAACATCGCGCTGGGCGACTTCGAGGCACAGGATGTCTCTGCCGACTACTCGGCGAAGGAGAAGTCCTGGGGCACCGCGGCGACGGAGACGATGACGATCATCCGGCTGCTCCGCACAACGATGGCCGGCAACGACGACACCGCCTCGCAGACCGTGACCCGCGCCCGGTCCGCCGTCGCCGGCATCGTCTGAGGCGGGTCGGCACATGGCGAAGTGGGACATCGAGCCCGCGGGCGTCCGCGGCGTCGTCATCCGTACGCAGGCCGCCGGCCAGGGGTTCGAGAAGGCAGGCAGGTCCTACGCGGGCGGCGCCCGCGGTGCAGCCGGCAGCGCGGGCAGTCCTCTCGTCACGCTCGCGTTGCAGAGCTTCGCGAAGCACCACCGCAGGACCCTGACGGGTCTGGTCGACAAGACCGTGGCATCCCTCACGGCAGCCGTCGAAGCGACGAACGCCTACCTCGACGGCGACCTCGAGATGGCCGAACGCGCCCAGCGCCACGGCGCCACGACCAACGGGGTCCACAAGCAGCTGCCCCGCCGCTGAGAGGAGATCACGGCCGTGGTCGCGGAGGCTGGTAACGCTGCCGGTGGGGTGTTGTCGACGATCGACCCGACGCGGATCCCGTTGTTCGAGGGTGACCTTGCGAGTGTGGAGGTGGCGGCGGCACGGTTCCGTAAGGCCGGGTCGCGGTGCGTCTCGGCGGGTGTGGGGGTGGACTCGCGGTTCCAGGGCCTGTCGTCGTGTTACCGGGCGCCGGAGCGGTGGGAGCTGTTGGCCTCGACCGCGCGGGTCCGTACCGGCGCGGCGTCCTTCGGGTCCGATCTGAAATCGGTCGGGGACGCGTTAGCGGATTACGCGGCGGAGATGCGGCCGGTGGCGGCGGCGTTGAGCCGGTTGTTCGATCAGGCGATGGCGTTCACGGTGGAGGTGTCCGGTGACGGCGCCTGGGACCGCGACAAGTCCGCGGTCGCGCGGAACAACTCTCTGATCCAGGCGGTGTCGGCGCAGGCGGAGGCGAAGGCCGCGATCGAACGGCGCTGCGCGAACCGGATCGAAGCCCTGGTCGGCGGCCGGGTCTGGCACGCGGCCGACCGACCCGGCGACCCGAGGTTCGCGTACGGGTCAGCGGACATCCCCGACAACGCCGCCACGCCGTGGGGTGCACCGGCGGACTGGCAGGCACCGTGGGACCACGGCGTCCTCGGCGCGGTCGCCGACTTCTACAAGGGCGTCTGGATCGACGGGATCGGCGGCCTCGCCCTTGGCGTGACCACGCTGACCGGGCAGAACGCCGTGCTGCCCGCCGCCGCGGCGCTGACCGGGCACGGCACCTGGGCCCAGGTCGGCGACGCGCTACGCGCCACCGGACACGCCTGGGCCGGGCTCGGCATGACCGCTGCCGGGCTGCTGCTGTACGCCAACCCGATCAGCTCCCCGCTGGTCTGGGCCAGCCACGCCACCGGCACCACGCCGCGCTGGGTCGCCGCGAGCGGCCGCGCATGAAAGACACCGCCAAGGCCACCGTCGCCTGGGACACCTGGCGCACCAACCCCGCCCGCGCCACCGGCGCCACCACCATCAACGTCGTCACCTGCTTCCTGCCCGGCGGCGAAGCCACCACAGCCCTCAAAGCAGCCAGAGGAATCCGCGGCGCCACCGACACCGGCCTACTCGGACGGTTCCTCGGCCACACCGACGACACTCCCGTCCCCCGTCTCCCCGACATCGTCCCCGACGCAGCAGCCACAGCCGCACGTGCCGGTGACCAGCTGCCACCCACCGTCGGCGACCTCGCCAGATCGATCGGACACGATGCACGGCCCCACTTACCAGACCTCGACGACCCGCTCGCTTCCACGGTCCGCGAACAGGACACCCGCACTGCCAAGGAGTGCAACGAATCGTCGGCACGCAACGGACCTCCCGACGAGATCCGTGAGCCCGACAAGGACTCGGCAGGCAGTAGCAGGCGTGAGGACCCTGTGGATGGCCCCGAGAACCGCGAAGGCCCCGATTCCGATTCTGCGGCGCTGCACGAGCGTGCGCCTGAGCATCGGGGTGGCAGAAGCCACGTGCATGAGACAGAGTGGCCGATCGTCGCAAGCGCCAACGAGATATACAGGTCACCCGCCATGGACGAGTTGCGGGCTGCATACGCCGCAAATCGGCCGACGGTTGTGGAGTTCGCCGGGAGGACTGTCCAGTACGAGCCGGACCTTCCGGCCAGTGGGATGACCTTCGGCGATGCGTTTCTCCTGGGGCCGCGAGCGTTTTCGTCGGAGGGCGAGCTTGCCAAGACCGTGCTACACGGCTACGGGGCGATCATCCGACACTGCGCAGACCCGCATAACACGCCATGGGTCAACGCTTCCACCGATCGCTTCTACTCACTTGACGACACATTCGCACAGCTGGCCGAGGCGGTCGGAACGAGCTTCGAGACGTCGGGGAGAAGGGCACATCTGACTACGTGTCGGAGCCACTCGAGCGCTGCTCGGCTTGACGTCGGACTGGTACTTCGAGGACAAGCTCGGCTTCGCGATCAGTCATGCGCTTCCGGAGGTTCTTGATGACGCCACACAAGCGGTCGAGGACGGCATCCGACGAATTCAGTCCTCTGTCCGCATCGGGTTCAACCTCGGTGGGCAGTTGGCGGACATTGCCGATGTGATCATCGAGGCAGACGTGGTGCGCGCGTGTCGACTTGGCTACGAGATCCTCGACGTGGATTCCTCCCCCGCAACGTTGCTGGTGCTCGCGGCTCTCGTCTTCAGAGGGAAGCTCCCGGTCAGCCTCGAGCTCGGCGCACGACTGCAGACGGTCGGGAATGACCGGATCCGCCGGCGTGTCGACGAGGCGTTCCGTCAACGAGAAGAGCGCTGAGAACCGCACATCACACGGCTCACCCGCCACCATCCGGAGCACATGAGGGGCACCCTCACCGTGCTATGACACGGTCAGGGTGCCGTTGACGTATTGGCGGACACCGACTGGGACGCGGCCGAGCGCGCGACCGGGCCGTCAGGCTTCGCGCTCGTCCGGGTACTCGGCGTCGTCGTCCGACTCGTCGAGCTCCGCACCGACGTCGGTGTCGTCCAGCAGCGGGGGGTCCTCACCGCGCAGGGCCGCGAGCGCCTGGGGGAGGTCGTCCGGCTTGACGATGACGTCACGGGCCTTGGAGCCCTCGCTGGCGCCGACGACTCCCCTGCTCTCGAGGATGTCCATCAGGCGGCCGGCCTTGGCGAAGCCGACGCGGAGCTTGCGCTGGAGCATCGACGTCGAGCCGAACTGCGTGGTGACGATCAGCTCGGCGGCCTGGCAGACGAGGTCGAGGTCGTCGCCGATGTCGTCGTCGAGCTCCTTCTTCTTCGACTGGACGGCGGTGACGTCGTCGCGGTAGCTCGGGTCGGCCTGTTCCTTGGTGTGGGAGACGACGCTGCGGATCTCGGACTCGGAGACCCACGCGCCCTGGATACGCATCGACTTGTTCGCACCCATCGGCAGGAACAGGCCGTCGCCCTGGCCGATCAGCTTCTCCGCGCCCGGCTGGTCGAGGACGACGCGGCTGTCGGCGAGGGACGAGGTCGCGAACGCCAGGCGCGAGGGGACGTTCGCCTTGATCAGGCCGGTGACGACGTCGACGCTCGGCCGCTGGGTCGCCAGTACCAGGTGGATGCCCGCCGCTCGCGCCAGCTGGGTGATGCGGACGATGGAGTCCTCGACGTCGCGCGGGGCCACCATCATCAGGTCGGCGAGCTCGTCGACCACGACGATGAGGTACGGGTACGGCTTGTACTCCTTGTCGCTGCCGAGCTCCGGCTTGAGCTTGCCCGCGCGGATCGCCTTGTTGTAGTCGTCGACGTGCCGGAAGCCGCTCGCCGCCAGGTCGTCGTAGCGCAGGTCCATCTCCTTGACGACCCACTGCAGCGCCTCGGCGGCCTTCTTCGGGTTGGTGATGATCGGCGTGATGAGGTGCGGCACGCCGTTGTACGACGTCAGCTCGACGCGCTTCGGGTCGACCAGCACCATGCGCACCTCGTCGGGCGTCGCCCGCAGGAGGATCGAGGTGATCAGTGCGTTGATGCAGCTCGACTTGCCCGACCCGGTCGCACCCGCGATGAGGACGTGCGGCATCTTCGCGAGGTTCGCGACGACGTAGCCGCCCTCGACGTCCTTGCCGAGCCCGACGAGCAGCGGGTGGTGGTCGCCGGTCGCGGCCGTCGAGCGGAGGACGTCGCCGAGGCTGACGTTCTCCTTGTCGGTGTTGGGGATCTCGATGCCGATCGCCGACTTGCCGGGGATCGGTGACAGGATCCGCACCTCGGCGCTCTTGACCGCGAGCGAGATGTTGCGCGACAGCGCCGTGACGCGTTCGACCTTGACAGCCGGACCGAGCTCGACCACGTAGCGCGTCACCGTCGGGCCGCGGGTGAACCCCGTCACCTGCGCGTCGACCTCGAACTGCTCGAACACCTCGGTCAGCGCGGCGACGACGACGTCGTTGGCCTTCGTCCTCGCCTTGGGAGTGGTGCCCGGCGCCAGCAGGTTGTTCGGCGGCAGCGCGTAGTCGCCCTTGAGCACGAGCTGCTCGGCCGTCGACGGCAGCGGGATCGGCTCGGGCGGTGGGGTGGCCTTGAGCTCCGTCGGCGGCTTGACCGTGGGCTTGACGTCGACGACGGGAGTCTCGAACGGCTCGTCGCCCGCGCGCCCGTCGGTGGCGGCGTCGCCGACACGACTGCGCGACGACCGCCTGCGCAGGGACGGGATCGGCGCGTCGACCCCCGACTCGTCCTCGTCGCCCGCGTCGTCGTCCTGCGCGCCATGCCTGCCCAGGCGGATCTGGTCACGGATCGAACGCAGCCGTGTGGGCACCTCGCGCAACGGGGTGCCGGTGATGACGAGGAACCCGAAGAGACCGAGCAGCCCGAGCAGCGGCACCGCCAGGTAGACCGAGAGCAGCGAGACGAGCGGCAGCGCCGCGAGGAACCCGACGAGACCACCCGACCGCTGCAGCGCCGCGGCGCCGTCCTGCGGCACGGGGAGCCCGGTCGCGATGTGCACGATGCCGAGGATCGCCACGAGCAGCGCGGTCCAGCCGATGACGACGCGCCCCGCCGCGGCGTTGCGCTCCGGGTTGCGCATCAGCCGCCAGGAGGCGAGCAGCAGCAGGAGCGGGACGATCACCCCGAGACGACCGAACCCGCCCGCGACGACGAAGGTGATCGCGGTGCCGACCGGACCGGGCAGCTGCCACCAGACGGCGACGCCGACGACGACCGCCAGCGCGAGGAACACCAGCCCGAGGCCGTCGCGGCGCTGGTCCTGCTCCAGGTCGCGCGCACCCTTGCCGACCATCCGAACGAGCCTGCCGAGCCCTCCACTGACGAGGTACCACAGGCCGGCCACGCCCTTCCAGAGCAGGCCGAAGAGCAGCAGAATCGGGTCGGCGGAGCTCGTCGCGCCGCGCTTCCTCCCGGCCGCGGGACGCTTGGTCGTGCGCGACCGCGTCGACTTCCGCGAGCCCGACCGGGAGGCCGAGCCGCGCGAGCCGCCACGCGCTCCGCTCTTGGGCCTCGACCTGCCGGACGTACGGGTCGCCATGGTCCTCACCGTAACCACTTTTGTCACACCGGTACCACACGCCACACGGACGGTAGCCCGTCCGACAACACCATTCCGCCGAATCCCGTCAACCGACGTTGACATACCGCCAGACGTCAACGTAGATTGACAGACATGACGAGAGCGACGGACCTGGCCACCGCCGCGGGGAATCAGGACCCGCGGGTGGGGCTGCGGGCGGTCGCGGCCCTGCGCCGTCTGCTCGAACAGCTCGAGGCGATCCAGGTCGACAACGCGCGGGCGCACGGCTGGTCGTGGCAGGCGGTCGCCGAGGCGCTCGGCGTCACCCGCCAGGCCGTCCACAAGAAGCACGGAAGGCGCTGACGATGTTCGAGCGTTTCACGCAGGCAAGCCGCGAGGCGGTCATCGCCGCCCAACGCTTCGCGTCGCAGACCCTGTCGCGCGAGGTGCGCGAGGAGCACCTGATGCTCGGCCTGCTCGACGGTGACGACGCGACGTCCGCACTCGTGCTCGACGAGATCGGTGTGACGGCGCAGGCCCGCGCCGCGCTGGTCGACGACCTCATGAACCTCAGCCGCCGCGCGGGCATCGGCACCGCGGACGCCGAGGCCCTGCGCGACATCGGCATCGACGTCGACGAGGTGCTCGGCCGGATGGAGGAGCTCACCGATCCGCCTACCCCCGGGATCCACCCCGCACGCCGCGGCCCGTTCGGCCGGCGGAAGATGCGCAAGGAGCCCGGTCGGCGGCACGTACCGTTCTCCACCGGAACCAAGCGCACCCTCGAACGCACCCTGCGGGAGGCTCTCGACCTGCGCGACAACCACATCGACACCGAGCACATGCTGCTCGCCCTGCTGTCACGCGGCGGTGTCGTCGCCGAGGCACTGGGCGAGCACGGGGTGACGTACGTCGAGGTGCGCCGGGCCATCGCCACCAGAAACCCTTCCGGATAGCGGAAGTCATTATCAGGAGTCACCGCCGCGCGCAAGGGAGTTTCCTCCCCCCTCCGTTCGGGCGCTGCGCCTCCTGCGGTGCCGGCCGCCGGCGGCGAGGCTGGACGCAGGGCCGGACAACCGTCGGCTCGTCCGGCGCATCCAGAGGACTCCCGTATGACGATCGAGGCCGCGCTCGCTCCGCCGACGACGAACTCCGGGAGCACCTTCCCCCCACTGCGACGCCGAATGCAGGAGAGCGGCCTGCTCGAACGCCGCTACGGTTACTACGCCGGCATGATCGGGGTGAACCTGCTCTGCATCGGCGCCATCGCCGCGGCGATGGTGGTCATCGGCCCCTCGTGGTGGCAGCTACTGCTCGCGCTCCCCGCCGCGATCTTCACGGGGCGGACGGCGTTCGTCGGTCATGACTCGGGGCACCAGCAGATCGCCCGCAGCCACCGGGTGAACAAGCTGATCGGCCTGATCCACGGGAACATGCTCATGGGCATGAGCTACGGCTGGTGGAACAACAAGCACAACCGCCACCACGCCAACCCCAACCACGGCGAGAAGGACCCGGACGTGCAGTCCGGCGCGCTGGTCTGGAGCAAGGAGCAGGCCGGCGAGCGACTCGGTGGCGGGGCGATGAACTGGCTGGCCAGGCACCAGGCGTACCTGTTCTTCCCGATGCTCCTGCTCGAAGGCTTCAACCTCAAGGTCTCCAGCATCCGCGCCATGCGCGACCGGTCGCCGAGCGAGCGGATCGTCGAGGGCACCCTCCTCGCCGTCCACCTCGCCGGCTACGTGACGTTCCTCCTGCTGGTGATGTCGCCGCTGCAGGCGCTCGTGTTCGCCCTCGTCCACAACATGCTCTTCGGCCTCCACCTCGGCATGGCCTTCGCGCCCAACCACAAGGGGATGCCGGCACCGCAGCCCGGCCAGCGCTGGGACCACCTGCACCGCCAGGTGCTCACCTCACGCAACGTGCGCGGCGGCGTGCTGACCGACTGGTTCCTCGGCGGCCTGAACTACCAGATCGAGCACCACCTCTTCCCGAGCATGCCGCGCGCCAACCTGGGCAAGGCCGTGCCGATCGTCCGCGATTACTGCAAGGAGATCGGCGTGCCGTACGTCGACGCCAGCATCGTCGGCTCGTACCGCGAGGCCCTGCGCCATCTGCACGAGGTGGGCGAGCCGCTCCGCCTCGACCTCTGACGGAACAGACCGGCGACCGTCCGCGTTGTCGCCTGACATGACCGTCGAGATGGGCGTGATCCTGCCGACCTCCACTCCCGATCCCGAGCACCCGATCCTCGGTGACGTGCGCGCGAGCGCACGGTTCGCCGAGGACGCGGGCCTCGACTCGGTCTGGACCACCGACCACCTCGTCGCCAGTGCCCCGATGCCGGAGAGCACGGTGGTGCTCGCCACGGCGGCCGCGGTCACCGACCGGATCACCGTCGGCTTCAACGTGATGCTCCTTGCGCTCCGGCCCGTCGCCTGGGCGGCGAAGCAGATCAGCGCCCTGCAGTACGTGTCGGGCGACCGGCTCGCGCTCGGCGTCGGGACCGGCAACCCCGCACACGGCGACATCGGCTGGCGCGCAGCGGGAGTGTCGTACGAGGATCGCGGCCGGCTCACGGATGAGGCGCTGCGAGTGCTGCCCACTCTCGTCACCGGTCAGCGGGCCGTCCTCGCGGACGGTACGGAGGTCGCGCTGGCGCCCGGCTCGGCCATGCCTCCCGTGCTGGTGGCAGGCAATGGGAAGCGGGCGCTGCGCCGGACCGCCGAGTTCGGGGAGAGCTGGATCTCGCTCGGGCTCTCGCCCGACGAGGTCCGCGCAGGCGTCGCGCAGCTCGATGAGCTCGCCACGGGGTACGGTCGCCCGGCCGCGAAGGCGACGATCGTCGCACCGGCGCTCGACGCCGACCCGAAGGCGGCCGCCGCACAGGTCCACGCGTACGCCGAAGCCGGTGCCGAACGGGTGATCCTCGCGCCGACCGGTCCGGACTGGGAACGCGACTACGAGTTCGCCGCGAAGGTACGCACAGCCCTCTGAGCAGGCGGCCAGTCGAGGTTCCCACTGCGATTCGGGTGTTCCCTCGTGCTGCAGGCGATGGGAACACCCGAATCGCGATGCCATGGTGTGGTGAGGGTGCCCTTCACACGTCGCTCCGGTCAGTCGGGTTCGTACTCCTGCAACAGGTCGGCGAGCTGCCGCGCGTTGCGCTGGGCGTAGTCGCTGTAGCAGTTGTTCCACAGCGAGTGCACCTCGCCGGCCTGCTCGGCGAGCTCCTCGACGCGGGGCGCCCAGGCGCGGACCTCGTCGTCGCCGTAGAGGTAGCCGAACCGGTCGTAGATGTCGCGGCTGGTCCACTTGTCGCTGTGCCCGTGGAACCTGACCACGGCGAGGTCGGCGGTCGCAGCGACGACCGGCGGCACGGAGCTCGCGTGCCCCTGCGGCATGTCGACGCAGACGTACGGCAGCGCGTACTTCTCGAGGAAGTCGAGGGTCTCGCGCTCGTTGTCGTCGCTCAGCCAGGTCTTGTTGCGGAACTCGACGCAGATCGGGAAAGGGTCGGCGCGCTCGCGGCAGCGCAGGATGTACTCCTTGTTGCGCCGGCCGATCGGGAACCACTGCGGGAACTGGAACAGCAGCGCCCCGAGCTTGCCCGCGTCGTGCAACGGCTGGAGCGCGCTCAGGAAGCGCTCCCACACCTGCTCGACCGTGTCGTCGTCGAAGTCCTTGAGGTAGACGTTCTTCGTGGTGTCGGGGCGGAGGTCCTTGTAGAGCGCGCGCGGCTTTGTCGGGTGCTGGGTCAGCAGCGAGAACGCCTTGACGTTGAACGTGAACCCCGGTGGAGTGCGGTCGACCCACGAGCGCGCGACGTTCTCGCTCGGCGGCGAGTAGTACGTGGAGTCGACCTCGACGAGCGGGAACTGCTCGGCGTAGTACTTCAGGCGCGCCTCGGGGGTGGTGGCGTCGTCGGGATACCAGCCGGACGCGAGCAGAGTCTTGTCCGTCCAGGACGCCGTACCCACCTTGACCACGCCAGTCATGCCTCCACTGTGCACCGTCCCGGTGACACTCGCACCTCACACCGCCGACCGGCCGCCGCGCTGCCTACTGTTGCGTCATGGCCTCCCGCCTCGTCCCCCGCAGCGCGGGTGCCCGCGTGCTCGCCGCGGCGGTCGCGGTGGCGCTCGTGGTCGGTGCGGTGGTCCTCGGCACCCGGCTGGCCGAGACGTCGTACCGCACCGAGTCACGCATGCTCACCGTCCAGACCGGGCCGCGGGGCGACGAGCCCGTACGCCTCGACACCACGCTGTACGTGCCGGAGACCGCGACGCCCGAGCAGCCCGCGCCCGCCGTGCTGCTCCCCCACGGGTTCGGCGGCAGCAAGGACTCCGTCACCGACGATGCCGCCGACCTCGCGCGGCTCGGCTACGTGGTGCTCGCATGGAGCGCCGAGGGATTCGGGCGGTCCGGCGGGCAGATCCACCTGAACTCCCCCGACTACGAGGTCACCGACGCGCGGCGGCTGATCGACTGGCTGGCCGGACGACCCGAGGTGCGCCTCGACGGCCGCGGCGACCCGCGGGTCGGTGTCGCCGGCGGGTCGTACGGCGGCGCGCTCGCGCTGCTGACGTCGGCGTACGACAGGCGTGTCGACGCGATCGTCCCGCAGATCACGTGGAACGACCTCGGCCGGTCATTGTTCCCCGACGCCGCGGGCGGTTCGCCGGCGTCCGGCGTGGTGAAGCGGGCATGGCTCGGGCAGCTGTTCACCGGCGGGCTCGACCGACCACCGGCCAACGGGAGGGCCGCCGCGGCCGATCCGGGCTGCGGCCGGTTCGCTCCCGACGTCTGCGGGATCTACCGCGAGGTGCTGACCACCGGGCGGCCGACAGGCGAGGCCGCGCGGGTGCTCGCCAGGTCGAGCCCCGCCGGCGTGCTCGACCGGATCACCGCGCCCACGCTGCTCGTCCAGGGCACCGCCGACAGCCTGTTCCCCCTGGGCGAGGCCGACGCGAACGCGCGCGGCATCGCAGCCACCGGCACCCCGGTGCGTGTCGCATGGTTCTCCGGCGGCCACGACGGCGGCACCGGGTCCGCGGAGGACGAGGACCGGGTGAAGGCGCTCACCGCGCAGTGGCTCGGCCACTACCTGCGAGGCGAGGGACCCGCGCCAGGCACGTCGTTCACGTTCAGCCGCGTCATCGGCAGGAACGGCGAGGGCGACCCGGTGACGACCGGCCTCACGACACGCGACTACCCGGGCATCGAGGGCGACCGCTCGCCCAGCCGCCTCACCCTTGCCGGTCCGCCGCAACCGGTCGCCAACCCGCCGGGCGGCACGCCGGCCGCGCTCTCGTCGCTGCCCGGCACCGGCCTGGTCGAGGACGGCGCCGAGGCCGCCGGGCTGTCGCTGGCCACCGAGATCCCCGGACAGGCCGCGTTCTTCGAGTCGAAGGCGCTCGACGAACCGCTCGACGTCACCGGCAGTGCGAAGGTCCGCATTCGGGCCACTGCGTCGACGGGCAGCGCCGTGCTGTTCGCCAAGCTGTACGACGTCGCGCCGGGCGAGCGCGCGACGCTCGTCGGCGGCCAGGCTGCTCCCGTACGCCTCACCGGCCTGCCCCGGAGCCCGGACGCCCGCGCCCTGGGCGCGGCGGAGCCCGTCGAGGTCGAGCTGCCCGCCGTGGTGCACCGGTTCGCCGCCGAGCACAAGCTGCGCGTCGTGCTCGCCACCGCCGACCAGGCGCACGCCGGACCGACGGAGCCCGCCACCTACGTCGTCGGCCTCGCCGACCAGGCGGTGACCGTGCCGCGGGTCGCGGCGCAGCCGGCGTCCGACCCGGCCGGGGTGTGGCGCTGGGTGCTCGGGGCACTCCTCGTGCTGATCGCGGTCGGGCTCGCGGTCGTCACGCTCGTCGCGCGGGGGCGGCGCAGGCGCATCGACCTCGGCGTCGACGAAGCGTACGCCGACGTCCCACTCGTCGTCCGTGACGTGCACAAGACGTACGCCGACGGCTTCGTCGCGGTCCGCGGGGTGAGCTTCACGGTCGGCCGCGGTCAGGTCGTCGGCCTGCTCGGCCCCAACGGCGCGGGCAAGACGACCGTGCTACGGGTGCTGCTCGGGCTGATGCGCCCGACCGCCGGCGACGTGCTCGCGTTCGGGCATCCCGTCACGCCCGGCGCCGCGGTGCTGGCGCGGCTCGGCGCGCTCGTCGAGGGGCCGGGCTTCCTCCCGCACCTGTCCGGGGCGGACAACCTCGCGCTGTACTGGCGGTCGACGGGCCGACCCGAGCGCGAGGCGCACGCCGACGAGGCGCTCGCGATCGCGGGGCTCGGCGACGCGGTGCACCGCCGCGTGCGCACGTACAGCCACGGCATGAAGCAGCGGCTGGCGATCGCCCAGGCGATGCTGGGCCTGCCCGAGCTGCTCGTCCTCGACGAGCCGACCGACGGCCTCGACCCGCCGCAGATCGCCGAGATGCGCCGGGTGCTGCAGCGGTACGCGTCGGACGGGCGCTCCGTCCTCGTCTCCAGCCACCTACTCGCCGAGGTCGAGCAGACCTGCACCCACGTCGTCGTCATGAGCCAGGGCGAACGGGTCGCCGCGGGGTCGGTGGCGGAGATCATCGGCGTCGACGAGGTGCTGCCCCAGCACCGGCTGGAGGACGCCTTCCTCGCGTTGCTCGACCGCGGGAGCGCCCATGACTGACACCGTGCGCCCGCCCCGCCCGTTCGGAGTGCGGACGGAGATCCGCAGGCAGCTCAGCCGCCGGCGCACGCCGTGGACGTTCCTGCTCGTCGCGCTGCTGCCGATCGTCGCGGTGCTCGCGTTCGTGCTCGGCACCGACGAGGACGACCGCGCGTCCGGCTTCGTCGGGCTGGCGACGTCGAGTGCGGCCAACTTCGCGGTCTTCGTGCAACTCGTCTCCGCGTCGTTCCTGCTCGTGGTCGTGGTGGCGCTGTTCTGCGGCGACACGGTCGCGGGCGACGCGAGCGTCGGCGCGCTGCGCTACCTGCTGGCCGCACCGGTGCCCAGGTCGCGACTGCTCACCGTCAAGCTGCTCGTCGGGCTGCTCTACTCGCTCGCGGCGGTCGTCCTGCTGACCGTGGTGTCGCTCGTCGCGGGGACGATCGCGTTCGGCTGGCAGCCGATGCAGACGGTGACCGGCGACGACGTCGGTGCCTGGGCGGCGCTGCTGCGGGTCGCGGCGGTCGCGGGCTACGTGTGCGTCACCCTGCTCATGACGGCGGGCGTCGCGTTCTGGCTGTCGGTGAGCACCGACGCGCCCCTCGGCGCGGTCGGCGGCGCCGTGCTGGTGGTGATCCTCTCGGGAATCCTCGACCAGATCACCGCGCTGGGGAGCCTGCGCAGCCTGCTGCCCACGCACTACCAGAACGCGTTCCTCGGCCTCCTCGGCACACCCGTCCAGACCGACGACATGGTGCGCGGCGCGATCTCCGCGCTGGCGTACGCGACGACGTTCCTGGCGGCGGCCTGGTGGGTCTTCCACCGCAAGGACATCACCTCCTGACCCGCCGACAATTCGGTACCCCCAGGCGTTGTCGGTGGCGGGAGGGAGGATGGGGGCATGAGCGGTACGGAGTCGGTGCTCGGGGCGTTCTCGCCGGTGACCAGGGCGTGGTTCACCGCGGCGTTCGCCGAGCCCACGGCCGCGCAGGAGGGCGCGTGGCGGGCGGCGAGCGCCGGCGAGCACCCGCTCGTCGTGGCGCCGACGGGGTCCGGCAAGACGCTCGCGGCGTTCCTGTGGGCGGTCGACCGGCTGGTCAGCGAGCCGCGTCCCGACGACCCGAAGGCCCGTTGCCGGGTCCTGTACGTCTCGCCGCTGAAGGCGCTGGCGGTCGACGTGGAGCGCAACCTCCGGGCCCCGCTCACCGGCATCAGGCACGCGGGCACCCGGCTGGGCGTCGACGTCCCCGAGGTCACGGTCGGCATCAGGTCCGGTGACACCCCGGCCGACCAGCGACGCCGGCTCGCCACCCGGCCGCCGGACATCCTGATCACCACGCCCGAGTCGCTGTTCCTGCTGCTCACGTCGCAGGCGCGCGAGGCGTTGCGCGGCATCGAGACCGTCATCGTCGACGAGGTCCACGCGGTGGCCGCCACCAAGCGGGGTGCCCACCTCGCGCTGTCGCTCGAACGCCTCGACGCGCTGCTGCCCGAGCCGGCTCAGCGCATCGGGCTGTCCGCGACCGTCCGCCCCGTCGACGAGGTCGCCCGGTTCCTCGGCGGCACGTCGCGGCGAGTCACCGTCGTGCAGCCACCGGCCGACAAGCAGGTCGACCTGCGGGTCGTCGTCCCCGTCGAGGACATGCGGGAGCTGGGCAACCAGTCCGACGATCTCACCGGCTCGGCCGCGCAGGCCGAGCCGCGCAACTCGATCTGGCCGCACGTCGAGGAGCACGTGCTCGACCTCGTCGAGTCGCACCGGTCCACGATCGTCTTCGCCAACTCCAGGCGCACGGCCGAGCGCCTCACCGCCAGGCTCAACGAGACCTGGGTCGAGCGGCACGAGGGCACGCTCGACGACGACGTGAAGCCCGCGCAGATCATGGCGCAGTCGGGCACGAGTCGCGGCGCGCTCACCGAGATCGCCCGCGCGCACCACGGCTCGGTGTCGAAGGAGCAGCGGGCCGAGACCGAGGAGGCACTGAAGGCCGGCCGGCTGCCGTCCGTCGTCGCCACCAGCAGCCTCGAGCTGGGCATCGACATGGGCGCCGTCGACCTCGTCGTGCAGGTCGAGGCGCCGCCGTCGGTCGCCAGTGGCCTGCAGCGGGTGGGGCGCGCCGGTCACCAGGTCGGCGCGGTGAGCAAGGGCGTGCTGTTCCCGAAGTACCGCGGCGACCTGCTCGCCACCGCGGTCGTCGCCGAGCGCATGACGGCCGGCCTCATCGAGGAGATGCACTACCCGCGCAACCCGCTCGACGTGCTCGCCCAGCAGATCGTCGCGGCCGTCGCCGTCGACGAGTGGACCGTCGACGACATGCTCGCGCTCGTCCGCCGGGCGGCGCCGTTCGAGGCGTTGCCGCAGTCGGCGTACGACGCGGTGCTCGACATGCTGTCCGGCCGCTATCCCAGCGACGAGTTCGCCGAGCTGCGGCCGCGCGTCGTCTGGGACCGCGTCGCCGGCACCCTCACCGCGCGTCCGGGCGCACAGCGGCTCGCGGTCGTGAGCGGCGGCACGATCCCCGACCGCGGGCTCTTCGGCGCGTTCCTCGTCGGCGAGCGGGCGTCACGGGTCGGCGAGCTCGACGAGGAGATGGTCTACGAGTCGCGCGTCGGCGACGTGTTCACGCTCGGCTCCACGTCGTGGCGCATCGAGGACATCACCCACGACCGCGTGCTCGTCTCCCCCGCGCCGGGTCAGGCCGGCCGGCTGCCGTTCTGGAAGGGCGACGCCGTCGGCCGTCCCGCCGAGCTCGGCCGGGCGCTCGGCGCGTTCAGCCGCGAACTGGTCGCGCTCGACCCGGCCGCCGCCGCCGACCGGCTGCGCGCCGCCGGGCTCGACGAGTGGGCGACGGCCAACCTGCTCACCTACCTCGGCGAGCAGCGGCAGGCCACGGGTCACGTGCCCGACGACCGCACCCTCGTCGTCGAACGGTTCCGCGACGAGCTCGGCGACTGGCGGGTGGTGGTGCACTCGCCGTTCGGCGCGCAGGTGCACGCCCCGTGGGCACTGGTGATGACGTCGCGGCTGCGTGAGCGCTACGGCGTCGAGGCGCAGGCGGTGCACTCCGACGACGGCATCGTGCTGCGCATCCCCGACACCGACGAGCCGCCGCCCGACGGCCTCGCGGTCTTCGACCCCGCCGACGTCGAGCAGCTGCTGACCGAGGAGGTCGGGCAGTCCGCGATGTTCGCGTCGCGCTTCCGCGAGTGCGCGGCCCGGTCGCTGCTGCTGCCGCGGCACCGACCGGGGCGCCGCATGCCGCTGTGGCAGCAGCGGCAGCGTTCCGCGCAGCTGCTGCAGGTGGCGAGCAAGTACGCCACGTTCCCCGTCGTGCTCGAGACCATGCGCGAGTGCCTGCAGGACGTCTTCGACGTCCCCGGCCTCGTCGAGCTGCTGCGCGACATCGAGCGCCGCAAGGTGCGCCTGGTCGAGGTAGAGACACCCGAGCCCTCCCCGTTCGCGAAGTCGCTGCTGTTCGGCTACCTCGGCGCGTTCATCTACGAGACCGACGCGCCGCTGGCCGAGCGCAGGGCGCACGCACTCGCGCTCGACTCCTCGCTGCTCGCCGAGCTGCTCGGCCAGGCGGAGCTGCGCGAGCTGCTCGACCCCGACTCGGTCGCCGAGGTCGAGCGCGAGCTGGCCAGGCTGATGCCCGACCGCGCCGCCCGCGACGCCGAGGACACCGCCGACCTGCTGCGCATGCTCGGCCCGCTCACCACCGACGAGGCCGTCGCCCGCGGCGTGCGACCGGCGTGGCTCGTCGACCTCGAGGGCCAGCGGCGGGTGGTCAGGGTCCGCGTCGCCGGCACCGAGCGATGGGCCGCGATCGAGGACGCCGGCCGGCTGCGCGACGCGCTCGGCACCCCGATGCCGCCGGGCGTGCCCGACGCCTTCCTCGAGCCGACCGTCGACCCGCTCGGCGACCTCGTCTCGCGCTACGCGCGCACCCACGGCCCGTTCCACGTCGCCGACGTCGCCACGCACTTCGGGCTCGGCCGGGCCGTGGTCACCGGCATCCTGCAGCGGCTGGCCGCAGAAGGACGGGTGGTCGAGGGCGAGTTCCGTCCCGGCGGCGCCGGCACGGAGTGGTGCGACACGGGCGTGCTGCGCCGGCTGCGCCGCCGGTCGCTCGCGGCGTTGCGGCAGGAGACCGAGCCGGTCGCCCAGTCGGCGCTGGCGTCGTTCCTGCCCGGCTGGCAGCACGTCGGCACCGGCGAGACACTGCGCGGCCTCGACGGCCTGGTCCGGGCTGTCGAGCAGCTGTCCGGCGCGCCGGTCCCCGCCTCGGCGCTGGAGTCGTTGCTGCTGCCCGCCCGGGTCGCCGACTACTCCCCCGCCATGCTCGACGAGCTGATGACGTCCGGCGAGGTCGTCTGGACCGGTTGTGGTGCGCTGTCCGGCGGCGACGGGTGGGTCAGCCTCGCCCTCGCCGACTCCGCGCACCTGGTCCTCCCGCCGCCCACCGACCACGAGCCCACCGACCTGCAGCAGGCCGTCCTCGACGCCCTCGCCGGCGGTGGCGCGCTGTTCTTCCGGCAGCTGTCCGACCGCATCGGCTCCCTCGACGACACCGACCTCGCCACCGCCCTGTGGGAGCTGGTGTGGGCCGGCCGGGTCACCGGCGACACCCTCGCGCCGTTGCGGACGATGCTCGACGGCGGCGGCGCGCACAAGGCCAGGCGGCAGGCGCCGCGCGGCCGTTACGCGAGCCGTCGCATGCGCGCGCCGCTGCCGAGCCGGGGCGGTCCGCCGTCCACCCGCGGCCGGTGGTCGACGACCGCGGAACGCGAGACCGACGCCACCCGGCGGGCACACGCCGTGGCCGAGGCGCTGCTCGACCGGCACGGCATCGTGACGCGCGGCGCGGTGGCTGCCGAGCGCGTCCCCGGCGGGTTCGCCGCCGTCTACCGCGTACTGCGCGCGTTCGAGGACACCGGCCGGTGCCGGCGCGGCTACTTCGTCGAGGGCCTGGGCGCCGCACAGTTCGCCACGCCGGGCGCCGTCGATCGGCTGCGGCTGGCCGGCGACCCACGAGGCGACGACGACCGCCGGCAGGTCGCACTCGCCCTGCCCGCCACCGACCCGGCCAACCCGTACGGCGCCGCGCTCCCCTGGCCCGACCGTCCTGGCGAGTCCGCGGCGGGACACCGCCCAGGACGCAAGGCCGGCGCCCTCGTCGTCACGCTGCGCGGCCGGCTCGTGCTCTACGTCGAGCGCGGTGGGCGCACCCTGCTGTCCTGGACCGACGACCCCGAGGTGCTGCAGCCGGCGGTCGACGCGCTCGCGCTCGCCGTCCGCGACGGGCACCTCGGCAAGCTGTCCGTCGAACGCGCCGACGGCGGCTCCGTCCGCGACTCCCCGCTCGCCGACGCACTGCGCACCGCCGGCTTCCACGCCACCCCCAAGGGCCTCAGGCTCCGGGCGTGACCGTACGTCCCGTCGCCCCGCTCTCCGGAACGCCTGCTTCTCCCTGTTGATCACGTTCACGTGATCAACAGGTACTGCACCTCGTCCCTGCATGAGGTGAAGTCCACGTTGATCACGTGAACGTGATCAACGGGCCCGCGGCCTCTGAGAGACTGCGCTCCATGGCCGAGGTGACGACGACGGGTAGTGGCGAGGTCAAGCACCGCGCCGACCGCGCGACCGTGTCCGCGTACTACCGGGCGACCGGCGGCGATCGCACCCGCGCGGTCGACGCGCTGACGCACGTCGTCGAGCCGGTCGAGGCGGTGCTGCGGCGCGAGGGTCTGCGCATCCGGTCGCGCGAGCTGTCCGTGCACGACACATGGCACAAGGGACGCCGATCGAGTGCCGAGGCCGAGCAGCGGTACGAGGTCCGGGTCGCCGACCTGGAGATCCTCGACGAGGTCGTCGCTGAGCTCGTGGCGGCGGAGCCCGCCCACCTGTACGGCCCGCGCTGGGAGCTGAAGGACACCGCGGCCGCCACCCGCGAGGCCCAGGCACTCGCGGTGGCCGACGCACGCCAGCGCGCCGAGGGCTACGCGATCGCCCTCGGGGCGCGGCTCGGCAAGTTCCTCCGCCTGACCGAGGGCGGGGCGCAGGGTCCCGGACCGTTCATGGCGATGGACGGCGCGGTCGCGTACGCCGGCGGTGCACCCGAGCGCGCCGTCGACATCGGTGCGCTCAACCTCGAGCCCGAGCTGATCAGCGTCCAGGTGACCTGCAGCACCGTCTGGGAACTGCTCGACTAGGTGGAGACCGCACCGGTCGAGCGTCACGGCCTCGTCTCGCTCCTTCGCGCGCACGCGGGCTTCCGCACGCTCTGGACGGCCCGCGTGGTCTCGTTCACCGGGGACTCGCTGAGCCTCGTCGCGCTCATGCTCCACGTCGCCGACACGACCGGGCAGGCGATCGCGGTGGCGGTGCTGCTGCTCGTCGGTGACTTCGTCCCGTCACTGCTCGGACCCGTCAGCGGGGCGCTCAGTGACCGGTTCGACCTGCGCCGGATCATGCTCGTCTGCGAGCTCGTCCAGTGCGTGGTCATCGCGCTGATCGCCCTTTCCCTCCCGCCGCTACCGCTCCTGCTGGTGCTCGTCGGCGTGCGCGCGATCGCGGGCCAGGTCTTCCAGCCGGCGTCGCGCTCGGCCGTCCCCGCTCTGGTGCCGGACCGGCACCTCGGCCCGGCCAACTCCGCGCTCGGGCTCGGCACCAACGGCGCGGAGGCCGCGGGTCCGCTCATCGCCGCGGCGCTCTTCCCACTGATCGGCGTCCGTGGGGTCCTGCTCGTCGATGCCGCCACCTTCCTCGTCTCCGCACTCGTGCTCACCCGGCTGCGCCGGCTCCCGCCCACCGAGACGGAGCGACCCTCACTGCTCGCCGACGCGAGGACCGGGCTCCGCTACGTGTTCGCGACACCCGTCGTCCGGGTCGTCGTCATCGGCTTCTGTCTCGTGGTGGCGTTCAACGGTGTCGACGACGTCGCCCTCGTGCTGCTCGCCACGGAGACGTTCGACGCGGGCGGCTCAGCCGTGGCGCTGCTGCTCGCCGGCGTCGGCGTCGGGCTGTTCGTGGGGTACGCCCTGCTCGGCCGCCTGGGAACGGGGCGTTCGATGGCCGTCCTGCTGGTCCTCGGCTTCGCCGTGAACAGCCTCGGCAACCTGCTCACCGGACTCGCCTGGGCGGTCGCCGCGGCGATCGCGCTGCAGACCGTCCGCGGGCTCGGCATCGCCGCGATGGACGTCGCCAGCAACACGATGCTGCAGCGCCTCGTCCCCTCCGGCATGCTCGGCCGCGTCTTCGGCAACCTCTACGGAGTCGTCGGCGTCGCCGCGGCCGCCTCGTACGTCGGCGGCGGCCTGCTGCTCGACGCGACCTCCGCGCCGTTGACGCTCGTCATCGCCGGCGCGGGCGGCACCCTCGTCGCTGCCGTCACCGCCGTCGCCCTGCTGCGCCGACGTGGAACCAGGCGCGAGGGCTAGTCGGGCTGCGGGTTCGGGGACGTCGTCACCGCGCGCAGGAGCGGGCGACTGAGCAGGTTCGCGCCGACCACGCCGAGGGTGCCGACCACGACGAACGTCGCGAAGAGCATCAGTCCGTACGGCGTCGCGGGGCTGGATATGGCGAGCGGGAGGCCGCAGAGCATCCCGGCGGCGAGGGAGCCACCGCCCATCACCGCGAGCGGGATCATCGTCTCCTGCAGGCGCGCACGGTCGAGCACGGACAGCGGCGTGCCGGCCAGGCGCAGCTGTGCGTACGTGCGCCGCCGGTCGAGCACCGAGGACACCGCGGTGATGGCGGCACTGACGATGGCGATGACGAAGCACACGACGAGGACGATCAGCGCTCCGGTCCTGACGTCGCCGAGCAGCGTGATCGTCATCCGCTGCTGGTCCAGCCGCGTCGTGAACACGTGGCCCGGCGCGGTACCCGTCAGCACGGTCCTGACCCTGTCGACGTCGCCGCCGGACCTCGGGACCACCTCGACCGTGCGGTTGCCGCTCGGCCGGACGTCGGTGACGGACACCGTGGCTGGTGCCCGGGCCTCCTCGAGAGCGTCGCGCACGCGGGTGGCGGTGCTCTCGGCGACGGCGGCGGGCACGTCCGCGGTCAGCCGCGAGGTGTCGGTGCTCAGGCCGTACGCACCGTTCGGGTCGAACAGCGACAGGAGTCCCGCGACGAACCCGACCAGCGCGACACCACTCACCGTGCGCCACGCGGCTCGCGGGTCGTCGACCAGGCGACGGCCCGCGAGCAGTCGATGCGGACGTCTGGCCGTCGCCGCGGCGACGCGGCCGATGATGCCGACGACCCACGGCCCGACGAGGTTGAGGCCGAGGAAGGCGAGTCCGAGAAGGGCGATGACGATCCCGGCCGAGACCTGGCCGGCCATCCGCGCGACGATCGGGAACGTGACGAGCAGGGCGAGTGCGACGACGGCGCGGACCACCTTCAGACCCGGCGGCGTGTGCCGGTTCGCCACGCCCAGCGGGCTCACCACCACCCGACGCAGCCCGACGACGGCACTGGCGCCGACGAGCAGCGGGACACCGACCAGCGCGGCCAGTGTCCAGAGCACACCCGGCCACATGTCGGCGACGAACCAGGTGCCGCCCATCATCTCGATGCGGGCGAGCAGCGGCATCGACGCCGCGTACAACCCGATCCCGAGGGCCGCGCCCGCGGCCGCGGTGATCACCGCCTCCGCGACGGTCATGGCGACCACCTGCCGGGGCGTGGCGCCGACGAGGCGCAGCGCCGCGAGGCGCTGGTCACGCCGCGCCACGGTGAGCCTCGCCGCCGCGCCGCCGAACACGAGCAACGGGACCACCATCAGGACCGTGGCGACCTTCGCCAGCAGCGCGTAGTTCGTCGTGGCGCTGAACTCCGTGTCGGCAGCGGAGCCGTACCCGGAGACGTGCACCGGTGTCCGCACACCGTCGTCCATGAACCGCTCGGCATGCATCGACGGGTCGTCGGCCGACCGGCCGACGACGGCGACGAGCTCGTCCGGGTACACCAGCGCCGCGTCGCCGAGTCGGTGCCGCGCGGACGCCTCGGGAAAGCGGTTCGCCAGCTCGTCCTCAGGCAGATCGGAGGCGAGCGCGGCAAGGCCCGGCGACAACCACACCTCGCCGGGCTTCGGGAACGTGTCCGCCCCGGGCGGCACCGGGGCGTTGTCGGGGTCGACGGCCGCCAGCTCGACCACGGCGATCGGCCGTCCGCGTACGTAGTCGGTGCTCAGTGCCTGGATCGCCGACCCGCGGGCGTTCTCCTGCGGGTACCGCCAGGCCTCGCGCTCGGCGCGGTCGGTGAACGCCTGGTTCGCCGCGATCGCGAACATCAGCAGCGCGGTGGACGCCGTCACCGCGGCGAGCACGAGGAACGCACTGATCCGGTTGCTCCGGTCGCCGTAGCGCAGCAGTCGCCAGCTCAGCGCGAGCGCGGACCTCATACGTGCACCCGCTCGCGGCGCGGCGCCTCCCAGACCTGGACGATGCCGCCGTCGCGCATCTCGACGACCCGGTCGCACCAGCGCGCGACCTTCGGGTCGTGGGTGACGACCACGAGCGCCGCGTGGTTGCGCCTGGTCACGTCGACGAGGACGTTCATCGTCTCGTGGCCCGTGGTCTGGTCGAGCGCGCCCGTCGGCTCGTCGGCGAAGACCACCGACGGTCGGGCGACGACGGCCCTGGCGATCGCGACGCGCTGCGCCTGCCCACCCGACAGTTCGCCGGGCCGCCGGCGCTCGAGTCCCGCGAGCCCTAGCGGCCCGAACCACGTGCGCGCCCGCGCCACGGCCTCGACCCTGCGCACGCCGTCGAGCATCAACGGCAGCGCGACGTTCTCCTCGGCCGGGAGCTCGGGGAGGAGCTGGCCGAACTGGAAGACGAACCCGAACGCCGTGCGCCGCAGAATGCTGCGCGCCTCCTCGCTCCGGTCGTCGATCCTGGCGCCGTCGAGCAGCACCTCACCCGCGTCCGCCGAGACGATGCCGGCGAGGCAGTGCAGCAGCGTCGACTTACCGGAGCCGCTCGGCCCCATCACCCCGATCGCCTCGCCGCGCCTGACAGTGACGTCCACCCCGCCGAGCGCCGTCGTCGTACCGAACCGCTTGACCAGTCCCCGGCCCGCCAGGACCGCATCCACCACGTCGTTCGTCTCCACGCCGGCCATACTCCGCGAACGGAGGTCGCGCGCGCATCGCCCGCGAGGGCGGCTGTCGTGCGCGCCGGTATGCGCCTTCAGGCGGTACCCCGCGTCATCCTCAGGTCTGACCCGGCGACGTCGTTGAACGGCAGGCGAACGGTCGGCAACGGCGAGACGAGCACACGCGGGAACGCGCGAGGTTATAGCGCGCATAGGGAATCTCGTGGTTCTCCGGCTTCTCGCCGCGCTGTTAGACACGGCTCCAGCAATGACCACGAGGGACAACAGGGAGCACGCGGATGGCGCTACCGCAGGTCGAGGTGAACGGCCGTACCTACGGCCCCGTCGACGAGACCGTCGTGGTCGTCTGCGTCGACGGGAGCGAGCCCGCGTACCACGAGCAGGCGATCGCCGCGGGACGGATGCCCTTCCTCGCGAAGGCGCTGGACGGTGGCGGCACGTCGCTCGACGCCACGTGCGCCATGCCGTCGTTCACCAACCCGAACAACCTGTCGATCGCGACCGGTGTCCCGCCGTCGGTGCACGGCATCTGCGGCAACTACTTCTTCGACCGCGACAGCGGCGACGAGGTGATGATGAACGACCCGAAGTGGCTGCGCGTGCCGACGCTCTTCTCGGCGTACGCGGACCGCGGCGCGAAGGTCGCCATCGTCACCGCGAAGGACAAGCTGCGGCGGCTGCTCGGCGCAGGACTTCGTGACGGCACCTGCTTCTCGGCGGAGCACGCCGACAAGGTGACGAAGGCCGAGCACGGCATCGACGACGTCCTCGGGCTGGTCGACATGCCGCTGCCGTCGGTCTACAGCGCCGAGCTGAGCGAGCTCGCGATGGCCGCGGGTGTCGAGGTGCTGCGCCGCGAGCGTCCCGACGTCATGTACCTCTCGCTCACCGACTACATCCAGCACAAGCACGCCCCGGGATCGCCGACGGCGAACGACTTCTACGCGATGCTCGACGGCTACTGCGAACGGCTCGACGAGCTCGGCTGCGTCCTCGTCGTCACCGCGGACCACGGCATGAACGCCAAGTCGCAGCCGGACGGTACGCCCGAGGTCGTCTACCTACAGCAGGAGCTGGACGGCTGGATCGGGGCCGACGCCGCGCGCGTCATCCTGCCGATCACCGACCCGTACACCGTGCACCACGGCGCACTCGGCTCGTTCGCCACCGTGTACCTGCCGGACGGAGCGGACGTCGCCGGCCTCCGCGACCGCATCGCCGGTCTCGCCGGCGTCGAGCTGGTGCTGACCGCCGACGAGGCGTGCCCGCGCTTCGAGCTGCCGGCCGACCGGATGGGTGACCTGGTCGTCGTCGGCGACCGCGACACCGCGCTCGGCACCACCCCCGACCGGCACGACCTCACCCAGCTCCGCGAACCGCTGCGCTCGCACGGCGGACTCGCCGAGGAGAACGTCCCGTTCCTCGTCAACCGCGGCGTGAGCGGCCTGCCGGAGGGGCACCGGCTGCGCAACTTCGACGCCTACTGGGTCGCCGCGAACTTCGTCCGGCGGCCGTAGAGCCCATCTGCCTGGAGGTCAACATGTCCACTCGCCCGGACGTCGCGTCGTCGGGACTCATGGAGGATCCGCAGGGCAGACGACTGCGCCGCATGCAGTGGACGGTGCTCGTCGCGACGATGTTCTGCTACCTGTTCTTCTACACGGGGCGGCAGACCTTCGGGTTCGCGATCCCCGGCATGCAGGAGGAGTTCGACGTCACCAAGGCGCAACTGGGCTGGGTGAGCACCGCGCTGCTCTGGAGCTACGCGATCGGCCAGGCGATCAACGGCAACCTCGCGGACAAGTTCGGCGGCCGCCGGATCATGACGCTCGGCGCCCTCGCCTCCACCGGCATCAACTGGATCGTGAGCCTCGGCACGGGCCTCGGGACCATCGCGGCGCCGTGGGCCGTCAACGGATACTTCCAGGCGATGGGCTGGTCCGCGGGCGGCCGGGTCCTCTCCAACTGGTGGCCGAGCAGGGAACGCGGCAAGACATACGGCTTCTACGTGCTGGCAGCGGGAACGGGCTCGGTCGTCGCGTTCCTGACGTCGGTCGTGGTGCTCGACGTGTGGGACCTCGACTGGCGCTGGATCTTCCGCATCCCCGTCCTGCTGATGCTCGTCGGCGGCATCACGTTCTTCCTCGTCGCCCGCAACCGGCCGCAGGAGCGCGGCCTGCCGTCGCCCGTCGACGAGACCGACACCACGCTCGCGGCCGAGGCAGTCGGCGGTAAGTCGAAGGTCAGCTCCAAGGAGCGCTACCTGGCGGTGCTCAGGCAGCCGAAGATCTGGATCACCGGCATCTCGATCGGCTTCCAGAACTCCGCGCGCTACGGCCTGCTCGTCTGGGTTCCCGTGCACTTCCTCGGCGACGCCTGGAGCGAGGGGAAGGCGGCCGGCGGGGTGAGCCCGCTGTGGATCTCCATCGCACTGCCGGTCGGCATGGCGATCGGCGCCATGGCGAACGGGCAGATCTCCGACCGCGTCTTCGGCTCCCGGCGCAGCCAGCCGATCATGGCGTTCATGGCGCTCGGAGCGCTCTCGTCGATCGCGATGATCTTCATCCCCACGACGTCGACGGCGCTCGCCATCGGCATGCTGTTCCTCACCGGCTTCTTCGTGTACGGCCCGCAGGCGTCGTTCTGGGCACTGTGCCCCGACCTCGTCGGCGCGGCTCGGGCGGGCACGGCGACCGGCGTGGTGAACTTCTTCGCCTACCTGTTCGCCGGCTTCAGCGAGCCGCTGATCGGGCACCTGATCGACACGTCGGGGCACACGTCGTACGTGTTCATCGTGGTGGCCATCTGCTGCGCGGCGAGCGCGGGCATGGCCGCACTCATCCGCCGCTAGTCGAGGGGGAGACGCATGTCGAAGACGGCGACAGCGGCCGTGTGGAACGGGCCCGCAGACGGCTTCCGGATGGCGAACGTCGCGCTGCCCACCCTCGCCGCCGGCGAGGTGCTGGTCGAGACCCGTGCCGCCACGTTGTGCGGCAGCGACCTGCACACCATTGCCGGCGAGCGTGAGACGCCGCTGCCGACCGTGCTCGGCCACGAGATGGTCGGCGACGTCGTCGGCGTCGGCGGTCGCGTCGAGACGCACGACGGCCGGCCGGTCGAGCCGGGCATGCGGGTCACCTGGACCATCGGGGCGTCCTGCGGTAAGTGTCGGCGGTGCGTCCGCGGGCTGCCGCAGAAGTGTGTGGCGCTGCGCAAGTACGGTCACGCGACGATGACCGGCGAGTGGGCGCTCAGCGGAGGGCTCGCCAGCCACTGCCACCTCGTCGCGGGGACCGGGATCGTCGCGGTGCCCGACACCATGCCCGACGCGCTCTCGACGCCGGCGAACTGCGCGACGGCGACGGTGGTGTGCGCCGTCCGCAAGGTCGGCGTGACCGTGGGCGAGACCGTGGTGGTGACGGGCTGCGGCATGCTGGGTCTCACGGCCGTCGCGTACCTGTGCTCGATCGGCGTGCGTGACGTCGTGGCGTGCGACGTCGACGCGGCACGGCGTTCCCTGGCCGAGGGTGCGGGCGCATCCGCGGCCGTCGCACCCGACGAGCTGGCCGGCGCCGTCCGCGAGCTGACGGGCGGCGAGGGTGCGGAGGCGGTGCTCGACATGTCGGGGAGCAACGCGGCCATCACCTCGGCACTCGACCTGCTCGCCATCGGTGGCCGGCTCGGGCTCGTGGGCTCGGTGTTCCCCACGTCCGCGATCGGCATCGTGCCCGAGGCGATGGTCCGCGGACTGCTGACGGTCACCGGCGTCCACAACTACGCGCCCGGCGACCTCGTCGAGGCGGTGCGCTTCCTCGACGAGCAGGCAGACCGCGAGCTGTTCGGCGGCTTCGTGCCCGACACGTTCCCGCTCGACCGGCTCGACGACGCCGTCGCGCACGCCGTGGCGAAGCGTCCACCCCGGGTCGCCGTCGACCCGCGACAGGGTTGACACAGCAGAGGAGATCGATGGAACCGGTTGAGGCAAGGCATCTCGGCAACTACGTCGACGGCGAGTGGCGGCCTGGTGAGAGCGGGCGCACCAGGACCGACGTCAACCCCGCGGACACCGAGGACCACATCGGCGACTTCGCCGAGTCCGGCGCGGGCGACGCCGACCTGGCCGTCAGGGCCGCGACCGCCGCATTCGAGGAGTGGCGCGGTCGCGGGCCGATCGCGCGGGCCGAGGTGCTGCGTCGCGCGGGACGGCTGATCGAGGAGCGTCGTGACGTGATCGCGGCCGCGATCACGCGCGAGCAGGGCAAGCGGCTCGGCGAGGCGCGTGGCGAGGTCGACCGCGGTCTCGCGATCCTCGACTTCACGGCCGGTGAGGCCCGCCGGCTCAACGGGGTCACCACGCCGGCGGAGGAGCCGCGGACGGTCGCGATGACGTTCCGCCGACCCATCGGCGTCGTCGGTCTGGTGACGCCGTGGAACTTCCCGTTCACCATCCCGATGTGGAAGGTGGCGCCCGCGCTGCTCGCCGGGTGCACCGCGGTGCTCAAGCCGTCGCCGTTCACGCCGCACACGGCCGCGCTGCTCGTCCAGGCGTTCCACGACGCGGGTACACCGCCGGGCGTCCTCAACCTGGTCCAGGGTGACCGGGAGGTCGGCGAGGCGCTCGTCGGGCACCGTGGCGTGGTCGGCATCTCGTTCACCGGCTCGCTGCCCGTCGGCCGCGCGATCCAGCAGGCGGGCGCGCCGCGGCTGCTGCGCACCCAGCTCGAGCTCGGCGGCAAGAACGCCGTCCTCGTGCTCGACGACGCCGACCTCGACAAGGCGACCGACGCGATCGTGCACGGCGCGTTCGGCCAGGCCGGCCAGCGATGCAGCGCCACCAGCCGGGTGGTGGTCGACCGCGCCGTCAAGGAGGACCTGCTCGAACGGCTCGTCGCGCGGGTCGGCGCGATGCGCGTGGGCCCGGGGACGGACGAGGGTGCCGACATCGGGCCCGTCGTCAACGAGGAGCGCATGCGCGCGTGCCTCGACGCGATCTCGGGTGCGACCGCAGCGGGAGCGAAGGTCGCCTGCGGCGGCGAGCGTGTCACCGGCGGCCTGCCGCCCGGGTGGTACGTCCAGCCGACCGTGCTGCGCGACGTCCCGTGGGACAGCGAGATCGCACAGGAGGAGATCTTCGGACCGGTCCTGTCGGTCGTCGACTGCGACGGGTTCGACGACGCGATCCGCATCGCGAACTCGGTGCGGTACGGCATGTCGGGCACGGTGTTCACCCAGGACCCCAGCCGCATCTTCGAGGCGCTCGACCGGCTCGAGGCGGGCATGCTGCACGTCAACCGGCCGGGCGTCGGCGCGTACGCCCACCTGCCACACATGGGCACGAAGGACTCGCAGTTCGGTCCGCCCGAGTGCTCGCCCGAGGTGTGGGACTTCTACACCGAGTGGCGCTCAGCTTGCCTGACCTACTGATCCGCGCGCACGCCATAATCGGCCGATGAGCGCCATCGAACGCCCCAAGACACCGCTGAACGCCGACGAGCGCACCACTCTCGAGAGCTGGCTCGACTTCCACCGCACGACGCTCGCCATCAAGTGCGACGGCCTGGACGACGAGCAGGCCGCGACCGCCTCCGCGCCGCCGTCCCGCATCACCCTCACGGGTCTCGTCCAGCACATGGCGGAGGTGGAGCGCAACTGGTTCCGCCGGGTGTTCGCCGGCGAGAAGGTCCCGCCCCTCTACGATCTTCCCGGCCGAGCCCGGAGGCCCCGACGGGGGCTTCGAGCTGGCCGCGGGCGCCACTCTGCGAGCCGCGTTCGACACCTGGCACGCGGAGATCGCCCACTCCCGCGAGCTCAGCGCCGGCCGCAGTCTGACCGACACCTGCCGGTTGGGGGACAAGGAGGTCAGCCTCCGCTGGATCTACGTCCACATGATCGAGGAGTACGCTCGGCACAACGGCCACGCCGACCTGCTCAGGGAACGCCTCGACGGCACCACCGGCACCTAGTGTCTAGCGGAGCGGGACCTGCGATGGAGCAGATCAACTTTCACCGGCTGTGGATCTTCCTCCAGGTGGTGGAGTGCGGCGGGTTCTCCGCGGCGGGCACGAAGCTGTTCATGAGCCAGCCGTCGGTGTCCAACCAGGTGCGCCAGCTCGAGGCGTCCCTCGACGCGAGCCTCGTCGACCGGTCGGGCGCGAAGGTGCGGCCGACGGCGGAGGGCGAGGTGCTCGCCGCATACGCACGGCGGCTGTTCCTGCTCGCAGACGAGGCGGTCACCGCGGTCCGGCAGGTGCAGGGACTGACGCGCGGACGCCTCGCCATCGGTGGCACCACGACCGTGGGCACGTACCTGCTGCCGATGCTGCTCGCGCGCTTCCACCGCGAGCACCCGTCGATCGACAGCGACCTGTACGTCGGCAACGCCGAGCAGGTCACCCGCCGCCTCGTCGAGGGCGAGCTCGGCCTCGCCGTCCTCGCCGGGCGGCCGCAGGCCGAGCAGCTGGAGTGCGAGCAGATCCTCACCGACCAGCCGGTCGTCATCGTGCCGCCCGACCATCCCCTCGCGGGACGGACGACGGCGCCCGAGGCGCTCGCGGGCGAGGTGTTCATCCTGCGCGAGAAGGGCTCGTCCACGCGGGCGATGCAGACCACCGCGCTGGCGCTCTGGCGCCTGGAGGACGTCAACTCGACCGAGGTGTGGGGCACCGAGACGTTGAAGCAGGCCGTGCACGCCGGGCTCGGGCTCTCGCTGATCTCCGAGCACGCGGTGGGCCACGAGGTCGTCGACGGTCGCCTCGCGACGCTGACGGTCGAGCCCGCCCCAGCCGGCCGGCCCATCGTCGCCGGCCACCGCCGCGACCGCCTGCTCTCCCCGACCGAGCAGGCCTTCCTCGACCTGCTGCGCCACGTCGAGGAGTGGCCCCCGCAGACCTGACCCCGGTGGGTCGTCGGACGGGCCGGCCGCGCCGCCGGGCCAGGGTCCACGACCCACACCCGTGAGGGGCACCCCGACCGTGTCCTGGCACGGTGAGGGTGCCGTTCACGGGTCGGGCTCGCCGCGGCTGCCACTGGCGGCTCCGGCCCGGGCTCGCAGTACCCTTGCCCGTCATGGAACGTGACCGACCCATCTTCGTGATGGGCTGCCCGCGGTCGGGGACGACCATGCTGCAGCTGATGCTGCACGCCCACCCGCGCATCGCGATCCCGCCCGAGAACAGGTTCCTGCTGCCCACGTACACCGGGCGCCGCGAGTTCGGCGACCTCCGCGACGCCGGCAACCGGCGCAAGGTCGCCGAGCGCATCGTGGGGAAGGGCTCGCATTTCAAGGACCTCGGCCTCGACCGCGCAGCGGTCACCGAGGAGATCGTCGCGGGACCACCGACGGTCGGCTCGGCGCTCGGCATCGTGTTCCGCGCCTACGCCCGTCGGTTCGACAAGCCGCGCTGGGGTGACAAGCGGCCGGCGTACCACCACTTCCTGCCGTTCGTGCTGCGGATGTTCCCGGACGCACAGTTCATCCAGATCGTCCGCGACGGGCGCGCGTGCGTGGCGTCGCTCAAGCGGATGCCGTGGTGGACCCACGACACACCTACCGCGATCGCGGAGTGGGCCCTGGCGTTCGACAACTGTCGCAGATACGCGCGCACGCTGCCGGCCGACACGTTCCACGAGATCCGCTACGAGAACCTCGTCGCCGAGCCCGATGCCGAGCTGAAGTCGCTGTGCGCCTTCCTCGGCGAGGACTACGACGAGGCCATGAGCAAGCCCAAGGACCAGGCCACGGTCGCCGTCCCCTCGCACAAGAAATGGCACGTCGCCACCCACCAGGACGTCTCGTCCGACCAGGTGGCGAAGTGGCAGCAGGAGCTCGAGCCGTGGGAGATCGAGCTGTGCGAGGCGGTGCTGGGCAAGCGGCTGCGCTCGTACGGCTACGACCTCACCGGCGCCGGCCGGCCCTCGTCCCGTGCCCTGTTCACGTACGCGAAGCGGAGCACGCGCCGCAGGCAGTCGCAGCGTCGCCGGATGCTCACCGACCGCGTCGCGCTGCTCCGCGACCGGCACCCCGTCGCCGACCAGCGCAGCCTCGGCCGCTAGGAGCGTGGGTCCGTATTGGCGAATCCGCCGCGCCGCGGCGCTGATGGGGCTGCTGGGCGGTTAGCGTGGCGGGCCGTGTGCCGGCATGAGTGAGGTGGTCGTGCTCGTCGTTGATGCTCAGCGATCAGCGATCA
>WHST01000057.1 GCA_009379955.1 Streptosporangiales bacterium
CTCGGCGAGTGACTCTCGCGCGAGGTGGAAAGCGCCCTGGATGGTGGTGGTGCCCGTCTTGTGCGGACCGATGTGCAGCAGTCGCACACCTTCGTCCAACGTCAGGTCCTGCACGACTCTCAGGGGCTCCTCTCCGTGCAATGCCCGATCGTAACGCCCTATCACGGCTGCGGGCATTGACCTGTGGCGATTCGTGCGACCGAGACCTCCCTCATCCTTCAGCATCCAGTGCTCGTCGGTTGTCCGTCGGCAGTGCACTCGAAGACATGCACGCGATGCAACTATAGTCCTTAGTATCTCGTCTCTCGGGGTTGCCCTACCGACGCGTGGAGGTGCTGTGCGTGGTCTTCGACAGGAGGTGGGTTCGGTGACCCCGCCTCGTCTCTCCCGGCGGCGGTTGGCCATGGTCGCCGTCGCGTTGCTGGCGGTGTCTGCGCTCGGCGTGGCCTGGCGTGCCGAGGGAGGCAGGACCGAGGCTCCACCCGTGGAAGTGGCTGGGTCGCCTCCCGGTGCCACGTTCGCGACGGGGATGACGCGGATTCCGGTGGCGGATCGAGTTCCTGCGCCGGCAGTCAGCGGCATGACCCTGGACGGCGAGCGGCTGGCATTGAGCGATCTGCGGCGACACGTGGTCGTGGTGAACGTGTGGGGCTCATGGTGCGTCCCGTGCCAGGAGGAGGCGCCGGCGCTGGCGCGAGTCGCCCGCGACACCCATGACTCCGGTGTGCGCTTCGTCGGTATCGACACGCGAGACACCCGTGCCGCGGCGCGTTCCTTCGTCCGTACCTTCGTCATCCCGTACCCGAGCCTGACCGACCCGCAGGGCAAGATCCACCTTGCCTTCAGAGGCACCATTCCGGTCAGCGCCGTGCCCAGCACCGTGGTGATCGACCCGGACGGTCGGATCGCTGGTCGTGTGGTCGGGCAGGTCACCTACGAGCAGCTCAGCGGGCTGCTCGACGAGATCGTCGCAGAGCGGCGTCCCCTACCGGCCACGGTGGACAGGCAGGGGCCCGAATGATGTCGGGCATCGCTCCCGGCGAACTGGTCGCCTTCGGGCCGTTGCTCCTCGCCATCCCCGTTGCCGTAGCGGCGGGTGTGGTGTCGTTCCTCAGCCCGTGCTGCCTGCCACTGGTACCGGGTTATCTCGCCTACGTCACCGGAAGCGCCGGCGCGGAGGCACACCACGACGGGCATGCGTCGTCCCGACAGTCGGGCTCGGAGCCAAGTCGTACGAGCACCATGCGACCCGGGCGGACGGTGATCGGTACCGCGTTGTTCGTGCTCGGCTTCGCCGCCGTCTTCACCAGCTATGGCGTCGCGTTCGGCGCGATCGGTACCGTTCTGCTCGCGCATCAGACCGCCGTTTACCGCGTGCTCGGCGTCCTCACCATCGCTCTGGGCCTCATGTTCGCCGGAGCCCTTGGTTGGCTACCGTTCGCTGTACGGACGATTCAGCTCGGCTATCGGCCCCGACTGGGGCTCCTGGGTGCTCCCATGCTCGGCGTGCTGTTCGGCGTGGGCTGGACACCCTGCATAGGACCGACACTTGCCGCTGTCCTGGCGCTATCCACCAGTACCGGCGGTGCCGGACGCGGCGCCGCCCTCTCCTTCGCGTACAGTCTGGGGCTCGGCATACCCTTCCTTCTCACCGCGTTCGGCGTGAACCGCGCCTTCGGTGTGTTCGCGATCGCGCGGCGTCACGCGCGCGCCGTCATGCGAATCGGTGGGCTGCTCCTCGTCGCGGTCGGACTTCTAGAGGTCTCCGGAGTATGGACATTGCTCATCGCCGGAATGCAACCGTGGCTCGCCAGCTGGCAACCGCCGCTGTGACCACCTGCCCGGCCGAGTAGGCGGTAGGTCGAGAAACGCCACGGCGAGGAGCCGGCAAGCCAGCTCGTCGAGCACGTCCGGTCGGGGCAGATGATGGACGAGACCCGATCCCGCCAGGTCGCGGTCGGCGAACCACCGCGCATAGATCTCCGCGAACGCACCATACGCGGAGGTGACCACTCCGACCGAGAACAGCACGGCCGACACTACGGTTGCGGCAACGTGCACCGCCGTCCAGTACGACCCGGGCAGCATCGAGGTCGGCATGTCGAGGTTCTGGTGGATGAGCGCTCCGTTCACGCCTGAGCCGAGGACGACAAGTGCCAGCGCACAGAGGACAGGCGGGCGTGTGGCGTTCTTGACCAACACGGCGAGCACGATCGTCACCGCGAATAGCAGGCTGGTCGAGGTGAGCTCGTACCCGCCGGCCCACGGCCAGCGTCCGACGGCAAGTCCGCGAGTCAGGAGCTCGGCGACATGCATCAGCCAGGTGGTGACGACGATGAGGACGGCGGTGCGGCCGAACAGCAGAACGTGCTCGGGTTCCAGGTCCACCGCCGGCGTCCCGGCCCTCATTGTCATCCTGGCGGCCAGCACGGTTACCGCAAGTGCCAGCAGAGCAATCGAATACGCCACAAGGGCGGCGTCCATGAACAGGTAGGAGTAGCTCCCAAAGGTTCCTGGGCCCATCACTGGTCGCTCCGTCTCGTCTTTCGAGACCCTGGTGAGGCTGTTGCCGTCAGATCGGCGTGGCAGACGACGTGAGGTCCGACGGTGTCGCAGTACCGTCCTGCACGGTGATCGGGCAGTGGTTCGTCTGGGTCACGGCGACCGCCGGCGCAGCGGACACGAGAACGGGAATCGCGAGGATCGCAGCGGCTGCAAGGATCCTCGCCAGTCGCTGGGTCCTGGTCAACGGCAGCTCAGACCGGAGCAGTCGGCGCACCCGATGAGCCGTGGACGAGCCTCCCGCACCTAACGCTCCCGCCGGCGCCGGGGTCGCGGCGACGGTCAGCAGCGCGTCGGCGACCGCGAGGCGGGAACACGACCGAGTAGCCGTATCGTCGGCGAGCAGCTCGACCAGCCGGTCCACCTCGCGTCGGGCGGCGGTGAACGCCGCGACGAACGGAAACGCCCGTTCAGTCGCTGCCGCCGCCCCGGTGACGATGTGGTGGTGGCCGCGCAGGTGGGCGCGCTCGTGCGCCAGCACCGCCACGATCTCGTCATCGGCAAGTGCGCGGAGTGCGGCACTGGTGAGCACCACGTGCTTGCGACGGCCTGGCAGGCAGTAGGCGGCCGGGACGTCGTGTTCGACGATGACCGCACCCAGGCGGGGATCGTGGCGACCTACCATGGCCAGCATCCCCCTGTGCCGGTGCCGGCGCAGGGCGGCCCGCGCGATTCCCGCCACGGCGCAGCACGCTACGCGCATGACCACGGCCGCGGCGAGTGTGGCGCCGGCGATGCCGACCGCGGCGCCGCCTGGAGTGGCGTACTGCGCGCGCAGTGCCATCGCGCAGGAGCGCAACAGCTCGGCCAGGTCGCCGCTGACCTGCCCGATCGGCACAGCCAGGCTGAGTCCGCCGAGTACGACGGATCCCAGTATCGACGCGATCAGCGCGAACCATGCGAGGATGGCGAGCCGCGGCGCTCGGTCGACCCAGTGCGCTCGCCGCAATACGCTCACACCCACGGTGCCCAGCAGGATGGCGTAGCCGAGGAGGACGAGCGCGACTCTCATCGACCGCGCTTCTTTCTGCCGGCAGACCGCAGCGCACGCCGCAGGTCGTCCAACTCGCCGGAGTCGAGGCCTTCGGTGAATCGCATGAGGGTTGCGACCCGGTCGTCACCTTCGGCCAGCGCCTCGTCCATCAGCCCCGCGGCATACTCGGCACGGGTCGCGGTCGGCCAGTACCGGAAGGCACGACCGTCCTTCTCCCGCTGCAGCCAACCCTTGCGATAGAGGATCTCCGTCACCGTCAGGACCGTGGTGTAGGCGAGGGGTCGTTCCGGCTGGAGCTGTTCCAGGACCTCGCGTACGCGCAGCGGCTGGTCAGCGGACCAGATCCGGTCCATGATCGCCGCCTCCAGGTCACCGAACGACCGCAATGCGCCCTCCAGATCCACGACGTCGACGCCTGACACGTGTAGGCGCGACACCGATCACGGTGCTGCTAAGACGCATCGTAGACGACTGGCCGCCGACCGCGGACCAAAGGTCGACGTCGGGCACAGCGACGGTCCTCAACCGCCACGCGTCTGGGGGACCATGCCCCACACGACACCTGCCTCGTTGACGACGCGGGCATGATCGACGCCGACGAACCCTGCATGAGTGAGCGCTTCTCGCCAGAACTGGGGCGACGCCGGTCGCTCCTCACCCACCTGCAGACCGTACTTGGTCAGGGCCTTGACGATGCGCCAGATACCACCCGGACCTTTGGCCACGAGCCGCTTCGCCTTCGAGGTCAGGATCCCGCGATTCTCCGCCGACAGGTTGCGACCTATCATCAGGTCGGCGATGACGATACGCCCGCCCGGACGCAGCCACCCGCGAGCCCGTCCGACGAGAATCCGCTTCTCGTGATGCGGCAAGTGGTGCAGCGTGTAGTTGGAGACGATCAGATCGACGCTGGCCTCGGGGAGCTCGATGGACATGAGGTCGCCGGCCATCGAATCGACGTTGCCCAGGCCGTGCACACCGGCCAGCCTGTCGAGCTCCGCGATCATCCTGCTCGAGATGTCGACGGCGAAGACGCTGGCTGCCATCCGAGCGAGCGGGAGGGTCAGGAACCCCGTCCCCGCACCCAGGTCGACACAAGCGTCGGTCGGCCTCGGCTGCGCACGCGAGATCAGCTCCTCGCGGACGCCTTCGAAGGCGTCCGACGTCGTGACGTTGTCGTGCCACGTGTCGACCCGCTTGTCCCACGTTCGCTCCAGCCCTCGCGACACCATTCGCTCCTTCCGAGCTCTACTCCATCTACTATCGTCCATAGGAGACACCAGGGTACTACGTTGTTTAGTAGAGTCGCCACGTGAGCGCCGCAAGAGTGCGAACGTGGATCATCCGCGGCCTGGCCGCCGGACTTCTGGGCTCGGCGACCTTGGGCGTCGACCCGCCCGGCGAGGCGATGGCCGAGGCGCGGACCGCGGAGGCTTCGGCGGTCAAGGTGCTGTCCGTTCCCGCTGGGCGGATTGCCGAGCCCGTGGTGGCCGTCGACTCGCGAGACTCCAACCACATCGCCGTCGCGGCAGATCCCTACCTGAACCCCACCCGGATCCAGGTGAGCACGAGCCGCGACGGTGGGAGAACCTGGTCTCGACGCGTCGACCTCGTTCCGCCGGGCTACCGGCGCAGTTACGATCCGAAGCTGGCGTTCACCCCGGACGGCGACCTGCTCGTCTCTGGCGGCGCCGCTAAGGGCACGAGACCGTACTGTCTACCGGGATCCGCGGTGTTCCTGGCTCGCCTCGACGACGGCAGGCCGAGGTACGACATCGTCGCCAAGGCCGGCACCAACACATTCCTCGACCGTCCGTCACTGCTGTACGACGCGCCGACCCGGTCCACGATCGTCAGCTGGACACGTGCGACCGGGCCGCAAGTGTGGTGCCAGGCGGTTGCGGAGCACGCCACCACCCGTCTCGCCTGGAAGCGCGGCGACGGCGCCTTCCAGACACGAAGACTCGCCACACCTGCGCCCGCCGTCTACGGATCCCTCCTCACGTCGGCAGGTCCGGGTCGAGTGGCCGTGGCCGTCGGTGGCTGGTATCCGTCGGGAAAGCAGCGGGTAGGTGTCACTCTCGTCGACCTGTCGTCCGGCGAGGTGCAGGATTCGCAGACGCTACGGGCCGCGACGAGACCGCCGCTGACGCTGACCGAGCCGTCCCCGTTGAACCTGGCCGAACCATCGATCGCGTTCCGTGAAGGGTCAGGGTTCGCGCTGGCCTGGACGGAGAAGGCGAAGGGGCCAATCCGGGTCCGCATCGCCGCCTCTGTCGACGGTTCGGGGTGGGAGACCAGCAGTGGTCCGTCGGGACAGGGTGTACCGATGGTTCCGACTCTTGCCTACGCGCCGGACGGCACACTGCTCCTCCTCGAGGCCCGCGTCTCCGCCGGGAAGCTGCGCTACACGCTGTGGGAGCGGGCCGATGACGAGTGGGAGCGTGTGCGGGATCTCGGCCAGACGGCCGCCGGCAGGTACGTCGAGATCGGCGAGTTGCTCGGCCTCGCGACCAGCGGCTCCAGCGTCGTCACGGCGATACCGCTGGGTGGCTCGAAACGCTCGTGGTTATCCGTTCGCGTACACCGGTGGACCGTTCCGCCACCGGCGTCGCCGTCGTCCCGGTCGGTGCGTCCTACGACGGTGACGAGCAAGCCACCCTCCGCAGGGGGACCACGGGAGCTGCTGCCGTCGGCTCTCGGGGTCGCGCTGGCCGTACCGATGGTGGTCGGCGCTGTCGTGTTCGGTGCCGTGCGCAGGCGCCGCCGCAGATCTCGGTGACGACCGCGCTCCTGGGCACCGGCGCGAGCCTTGTAAGGTCTTCTCCTATCTGCCTTAGGAGCCAAGGCCCTGATAGGAGAACACCTCGATGGGGGAAGCGCCGTCGTGGCGAAGCCGGGGCGCGCGTATCCTGCGCCAACCGATCCTTCTGGCGAAAGAGACCATTCGACGAGCGCGAACCGTGCGGCGGTGGCGTGCCCGGACGTGGGTGGTGGCCGGCCTGGGCGTCCTCGTCGTCGCCTGGCTCGGTGCGGGGCTGACGGTGCGTGCGGCGTATGTGGGGAAGATCCTCCCAGGCGTCACCGTGGCGGGCGTCGACGTGGGTGGACTGGCGCCGGCCGAAGCGCGCTCCCGGGTGTCGGCCGATGTGAAGCCCGTCGAGGCGGTGCGGGTGACCGCTGCGGGACGGCAGTTCAGCATCGACGGCCACGACGTCCGCTACCGAGTCGACTCGGCCGCGACCGCCACCCGGGCGGCAGCGGCCGGCCGCGGCGGAGCCGTGTCCTGGTTGTGGTCCGGTGTCAGCTCGCTGTGGACCACTCGGACGGTTGACCCGGTGGGGAGTGTCGACCGTGACCGGCTGACCGCGGCCGTCAGGTCCATCGCGAAGCGCGTCGACCGACAGGCGTTCTACGGGGACATGACGATCGAGGTCGATCCAGTCCGTGTGCGCACCGTGCCACCACGTTCGGGTCGTGAGGTCGATCGACGCGCCGCCGCGGCCGCCGTACTGAACGGGTTCGGTCAGCGTGACCCAGGCGTCGTCCGGTTGCCGGTCCGCACGTGGACGGTGTCGAAGACACAGGTCGAGCAGGTCGCGTCCCAGGCGCGGTCGTACCTTTCCAATCCACTACGACTCGGCGAGGACGGCACCTCGGTCGCGCTCACGGCGCGCCAGATCGCACCCGTCCTTGGTGTGGAGCCGACGAAGAACCGGCGCGACGTACGGCTTGGCGTCGATGACAAGATGCTGGGCCGACTGGTCGACACCCTGGCCGACGACGTCGGTACGAAACCGCAGAACGCACGCATCATCGCACCGGCCCGCCCGGTGGTCATCGACGACAAGGGGCAGATGAGCTGGCAGTCCCGGCCGGTCGACGTACGGGTCGAGCCGAGCCGGCCGGGAAGGATTATCGATAAGCCGGCAGTGGCCAAGGCGATCGCCCGAGCGGTACGTGCCCGCCGCCACGACGCCGACCTCCGGATGAAGTCCGCGACGCCGGACGTGACCACTGAGGCGGCTCGTAGGGTCGACTCCCTGATCGGCACGTTCACCACACAGTTCGTGTGCTGCGAACCTCGGGTGACCAACATCCGGCTGATCGCCGAGGCCGCGGACGGCACCGTGGTCATGCCGGGTGAACGGTTCTCCCTCAACCGCATCAGCGGACCCCGAACCCGCGCCAAGGGATACGTACCCGCCCCGTTCATCAACGAGGGCAAGCTCGAGCCCAGCGTCGGCGGCGGGGTGTCGCAGTTCTCGACGACGATCTACAACGCCGCCTACTTCGCCGGCCTGCATCTCGACTACCACAAGCCGCACAGCTTCTACATCAGCAGATATCCACCGGGTCGCGAGGCCACCCTGAACTACCCGACCATCGACCTGACGTGGACGAACGACACCAAGGCGCCCGTGCTCATCCGCGCGACGACGACGCGCACGTCGGTCACCGTGACCCTGTACGGCGACAACGGCGGGCGGAAGGTCAAGGCGGACACCGGATCACGTCGGCCCGTGGCAGGTGGTGACTTCCAGATGTCCGTGACCCGCGTGATCAGGTATCCGGACGGCCGCGTCGAGCGGGAGCCGTACACCACCCGGTACAGCAAACCGCCCGCAGGCGAATGAGGGCGCGACATGGATCCCGTACCGGGCTGCCCCTGGTGAAGCGGGTTCCGGCTGAGGCGACCTCACCGCGAGTCGGCGTCGGGGCGTAACGCGGCCAGAGTGACGGTGACGAGCCGGCGGACCGCGGCCTTGGACGGCAGGTCACTGGCTGCACTGAGGGCGTGCAGGCAGTAGCCGGCGAGCTCGTCAGGTGAGACATCACCGCGGAGGTCACCGGTCGCCGCGACCTCGATCAGCAGCTCCCGGAACATGTCGCGGACCTGCTGCTGCGGTCGGGCTAGGTGCTCGTCCCGATGCAGGAGCGCCACGAGTTCGGTGCTGTGGGGCTCGTGTCGATGGCGTTGTACTCGCCGTTGGTTGATGACGGCGTAGGCCTCCAGCACCGCTGCGAGTCGCTCGCCTGCGTTGCCAGCCTGGTCCCGGACTGCGGCGAGAGTCTCGAGGTGACCGGCGATCTGACGTTGGTGCCAGGCGAGCAAGATCGCCTCGAGGTCAGGGAAGTACTTGTACAACGTCGCCCGTCCGATGCCTGTCTGCCCGGCGATCTGCGACATCGTCACCGAGAGGAGGCCGCGGTCGGCCACCAGGGTCGCCGTGGCGTCCAGGATCGCTTCGTGCACCTCGCGGCGGTGCGCCTCGATCGTCTCGTTCCACAACTTCGGCACGACCGCAGTATACGCAACGACGATGCAGCGACACTCAGGATTGACATGGACACTCTGTCTCGTAAACTGCCACCACGGAGATCGGACAACCTTCACCACGCGTCGGAAGGGCACACATGACAGACCCGTCCCCCTCCCCCGACTCGAACCTCGACACCGACGGAGGGCCAGACCGCCAGTCGAGTACGGGTACACCACGCTGGGTGAAGGTGTTCGGGATCATCACCCTCGTCGTGGGCCTACTGCTCGCCGTCCTCATGCTCACCGGCCTCGGTGGTGCGCACGGCCCTGGTCGCCATGGGGGCGAGCCAGCACCCTCCAGCGGCACGGAACACGGCGCGCAGCAGCAATGACCATGCCGCCCCGACTCCGCAGGTTCGTCCTCACCGCGCATGTCGCCTCGTCGGTCGGATGGCTCGGCGCGGTCGTGGTGTTCCTGGCTCTCGCCGTCGTCGGCTTGACAAGCCCGGACGGCCAGACAGTGCGCGGCGCGTACCTCGTGATGGAGCCGGCCGCGTGGTTCGTTCTCGTCCCGCTTGCGCTCGGGTCGCTACTCACCGGGACCGTCCAGTCCCTGGGCACCACGTGGGGCCTGTTCCGGCACTACTGGGTCCTGTTCAAACTCCTGATAAACGTGGTTGCCACCATCTACCTGCTGATCTACACCCAGACCTTTGCTTCGATGGCACGCGTGGCGGCAGATCCCAGTGCCGATCTCGGCGTGGTACGGAACGCGTCCCCAGGCCTCCACGCCTCGCTCGCCCTATTGCTGCTGCTCGTGGCCATGGTGTTGGCGGTGTACAAGCCGCGGGGCATGACTCGATACGGCCAGCGCAAGCAGCGACGTAAGCAGCACCAGCGGCGTCCAGCACCCGTGCCGTAGGCAGCGACCGGCACGGGTGCTCGAGTCGAGATCCGCGAACGTCCCTCAATCGCGATAACCGAGGGCGGTCATCATTCCCGCCTCGCCGTGATAGACGTTGTGGCAGTGCGTCAGCCATTGTCCGGGGTTGTCGGCGTCGAAGTCGCACGTAATCGTCTGCTTGGGGAGCACGATCGCGGTGTCCTTGCGCGGGCCGTCGTCGCCGATCTGGAACGTGTGCCCGTGGATGTGCATCGGGTGCCACATCGTCGTGCTGTTGCGGAAGGTCACGCGTACCCGTTGACCCTCGCGGATGGGCAGCGATCTCTTCGGATCGTACCGGCGCCCGTTGATGGCCCAGTCATAATCCATCATCCCGCCGGTGAGCTCCAGGTCGTGGTTGATGTCAGGCGCCTTGGCCCTCAGTCGGACGTCGTCGGCCGCCCGGAGCGCCGCGTAGCGAAGGACCTTCCCGTCCAGTTCACGGGGACGTTCGGAAACCGGTGGGACCTCACCCGAGCCGGTGCGAACCAGAGCACGCGCCGTCGCCTTCTTGCCCTCGGCGAGGGCGGTGAGCGGAAACACGCCGTCACCGAGCCTGACCACGACGTCGTACCGCTCACCCATGCCGACCAACAGCGCATCGGTCTCCACCGGCACGAGGGGGAACCCATCGGCATGTGTGACCCGCATCATGTGCCCACCGAGTGCGACCCGGAACGCCGTGTCGCTTCCGGCGTTGATGAACCGGATACGCACCCGCTGTCGGGGCTTGGCGCGAAGGGTTCGCGGAGCCGCGGCCACTCGCCCGTTGACCAGGAAATATAGGTACCTCACGTCACCGGCGTCACCGCCGAGCAGCTCGCTGGTGGCTCCCATGAGCATCGGTCCGTCCATGTCCTCGCCACCGTGATCCATGCCTCCCATCCCGTTGCGTACTGTCTCGAACACCTGGTCAGGTGTGTACCCGGTACCGTCGATCCAGTCGTCGAGGACAACCGTCCACTCCGCGTCGTAGGCTCCAGGCTCGTCGGGAGCCTCGACGATGAGCGGCGCGTAGAGCCCACGGTCGAGCTGCACGCCGCTGTGCGGATGGAACCAGTACGTGCCGGCATCGGCCGCCACGAAACGGTAGGCGAAGGTCGCACCCTTCGCGACCGCCGCCTGCGTGACGTCAGGCACGCCGTCCATGTCGTTGCGCAACGCCACCCCGTGCCAGTGGATCGTCGTCTTCGCTGGAAGCCTGTTGACGAGCGCAGCCTCCACGACGTCCCCTCGGCGGACGCGGATCTCGCTACCCGGTAACACGCCGTCGTAGGTCCAGGTCTGGACTGTCGGGCCACCGAGGTCGACAGTCTCAACGACGGCCCGCAGTGTGTACTTGCGGATTCGGCCGGTCGTGCGTCGCGCGGCCTCTACGGCTCTTACCCGATTGTCCGTCGGAGTGATCAGCCGCGGGCTGGCCGTGTCGTTCGAGCCGCAGGCCGCCAGGACGGAGAGTGTCGGTACGGCAAGTCCGGCGCGGAGCAGGCCACGGCGGTCGATGGTGGACATGAATGGTCTCCTCGTGCATACAGGACGTCCCGTCGCGCACAGCACGCGACATGGCGGATAGGGGGCAGCGCGGCATGCCACAACCCGTGGGTTGGCGCCTCCGCGCGACCCTCTACGTCCGCAGCACGCAGAGTTGATGTAACGACAGTGACCGGGGCGACGACAGGCCGGCCACACGGATGTCGACTCGAACACTCAGGTGGCCCGTGGTTCGGGTGGTTCGCAGCGGTGAACCGCGCCGCACGCCGAGTAACAACGCGCCGAGAAGGATCGCGAGGCACGCCGGCATCAGGTCGATGTCACCGGGACTGCGGGAACTGCTGAGCCGCGACTCGTAACCGCCCGGCGAGACGGTAGGCGCCATGTGATGTACCGAACCGGACGCGCTGCTGCTCGCCGCCATCCCCGGCATCCCGAGGTGGCGGTCGCCCGGACCACCGAGCGCATGCATGGCCAGGAACCCGGCCAGCACGATGACGAGCAGAATCCAGCGCGGCACGGCCGCCGACCCACCCGTCGCCCCACCGTGCCACAGCCGCATGCGGCCAGTATAGAGATGGCAGGCTGCTTCTCGATATGAACGATGACCGTCGCATACCCTAGTGGGGTATACGAGTCTTGGCGACGGGAGTGAGATGGCCACCAACCACCAGACCGACGGCGGCATCGTGGTGTACGGAACGGGTTGGTGCCCCGACGTTGCCGCCATTCGGTCGGCACTGGAGCGGGCCGGAGTCGCCTACACGTACTACGACATCGACACCGACAAGAAGGCGCAGAAGGTGGTGCGCCGCACGCAACGAGGCGGCAGAACGGTTCCGATGGTGACGACTCCCGCAGGTGCCGTGATGATCGAACCTACCCCGGCCGAGGTGCTCGCCACCGTCGAGTCCGCAGACCGCACCACGTCGCAGGAAGCTCATTGACGGCGGGCGACGTTGTCTGCCCGACCACGGGCAAGACCTGGGTAAGGCGCCACGGGAGACTCGCAGCTCGTACGGTCAATGAGTACCGACCCCAGGAACGATCGGGCCATGAACGAGGGACGTCGGGGAGCAGGTCCGTCTCAACCCGACGCACCTGCCCATCCACACCCGACCGGACGGACGCCGCACCGCGCGGCGCGCTGATCCGCCGGTCGCTGTTCCTGCACACCGTCATCTCGGTATTGCTCGGCAGCGAGCTGGCGGACCGAGAGCCCTGCGCTGGACCAGGCGATCACCGCGACCTACCACCGCGTCGGGATCACCGCGGACCCGTAGACCTGGACCGGCCAGGGCCCGCTGCTGGCCGATCTCGCCGAGGTGCTCGCGAGCATTGACGATGCGGCCGCGGTCGAGCTGGCCGCTCGGCTCCATGCCGATGTGGTACGCGCGTTTTCCGGCCTGGCGGTCTGCTGCTGCTCCTGGTTCTCACGTGGGGTGCTGCCATCCGGGTCGTGGGCCCCGCCTCCAGGACCGGCGAGGAAAGTGATCATGGCGGCCGCAAACGCGACGACGCCGCCGATGAAGGCAGACACCTTCACCCACCGTCGCTTGTGTCGGCCGCGATCGAACCCCGCGCCGCTGTCGTCGCCGGTCTCACGGTTGAGGGGACCGTCTGAGCCACCTGTGCGGTCAGGCGTGCTCGCCGAGGTGCTCATCGCCGTGGCGGCCGTCGTCAGATCTGCGCGCCGGCCCTGCTGCTTACGGCGGTGCTCGCGTTGTTTGCGTTGCCCGTACGGGGTCAGGGCGCGTGGCTTGCCCACGGCCAGCACTGTGGCCAGCAGCAACCCGGTCAGGGCGAGCAGAGCGTGGTCCCTGGGTGTGCCTGCCAGCGCGCGGAGCTGGTCTGCGGACGATGTCGGGTCTGCCGCTACTCCTGCCGCAGGGCCGAGTGTTCCCGTCATGAACGCCAGTAAGACGATGGTGGACACGGTGGCGATCACGAGTTTGAACAAGACCCAGTAGTGTCGGAGCAGGCCCCACACGGTGCCCGATGCCATGACAATCCCGGTCAGCAGCGAGGCGAAGGCAAACGGGACGAGGACGTACCAGCCGGTCGGCTCCATCACGAGCAGGGCGCCCCGCACGGTCTGAGGATCCTGGCTGGTCAACGCGACGATGGCGATTCCAACGAAGGCGACGACGACGCCGAGCCAGCCGACGGAGGACACGACATGGGCGGTGAGCACGAACTTTCGTAGGCGGGTCGGCAGGACCATCAGTGATCCATCCCACCCATGCCACCCACGACGAGGGGGATGACGAACATGCTGAGGAGCATCGCCAGGGACGCGCCACAGACGACGATCCCCACCACCCACACCCATATCGGTGTCCGGGCGGTCGACACGCGGTCCGGCCTCACGCGGGCGTCGTCGGCGGAGTCGGAGTAGCGGGTCAGGTCAGCCATCTGTGTCTCCTGACGTTGCACGTGGTTGTCGAAGCCCTCTTGTGGACACAACGGGAACAATGATCGCCTGGCAGCGGGGTCTCAGTAGTCACGCGGGCACGGTATTTGCGGCGTACCCCTGACGGGGTAGGCGAATGCCCCCGTGGGGCGTTCTGGTCCGCTTTGCTCGGCGCATACGCTGATGGCGTGAGTGGCGAGAGCCGTGTGAGGCGGTGGAAGCGGACCGCGCGATCCCATCCGTTCGCCGCGGACGTGGTCGTCGCGGTCATGCTGTGCGGTGCCGCCCTGATCGACAACGCCGCGAACACATGGCACGACGGTTCGACGGTGAGCGGCCCCGCGACCCTCGTGACCGTAGCTGCTGCCTACGGCGCGATGCTCTGCCGGCGCCGCTGGCCGGTTGCGGGGGCGGCGGTCACCGTCGTAGCCGCCGCGGTCTACATGGTGCTGAGCAGCCTCGACTGGTGGATCGCGCCTGCGCCGATGATCGCCCTCTACCACCTGGCCGTCACCCGCGACGACCGACGCGGGCTGCTCGTCGCCGGCGGCCTGACGGCGTTGGTGCTGGTAGCCGCCCCCACCGTGGTCACCTTCGCCTCGTGGTGGGATGCGTCGGGGTCGCACGGCCCGCACGCCGCAGTGGCCGCGGCGTGCGGCCTGGCGCTCGCCGCCGGTGACGCTGCGCGCAGCCGACGCGACTACTTGGCCGAGGTCGAGGAGCGGGCCCACCGGGCCGAGCGCAGCCGCGAGGAGGAGGCTAGGCGTCGGGTGACGGAGGAGCGCCTGCGCATCGCACGTGACCTACACGACAGCATGGGGCATCACCTCGCGGTCATCAATGCGCAGGCGGGTATGGCCGTGCACGTGTTCCACGAACAGCCGGCCACCGGGCTCCAGGCGCTCGGTCACATCAGGCAGGCGAGCCGGGCCGCGCTGGACGACCTGCGGGACACCGTCGGGCTGCTGCGCCAGCCGGGTGAGCCCGCCGCTCCCACCGAGCCGACCGTGGGGATCTGTGGCGTCAGCGACCTCGTCTCCAAGTTCCGCGGATCGGGGATGCGAGTCGAGCACGAGGTCTATGGCCGCGTCCGCCCGCTTCCACCGGCCGCCGACCTGACCGCCTACCGCGTGGTCCAGGAGTCTCTCACCAACGTCCAGAAACACGCCGAGGGCGCGGCCGTGCGGGTCCAGCTCAGCTTCGGCCCTGAGGCTCTCCACGTCGTGGTGGAGGACAAGGGTAATGGCCGACCACCGCCCGCTACCGAGGTCACCTCGCCGCCCGCTCTGAACGGCGCAGGGCACGGCATCGTAGGGATGCGGGAGCGTGTCTCAGCCGTCGGCGGCAGCCTCGAAGCCGGGTCGCGGCCGGGCGGAGGTTTCCAGGTCAGCGCGGTGCTTCCGATGGCGAGCGGTCAGCCATGACGGTCCGCGTCCTGCTCGCCGACGACCAGGCACTGCTGCGCGTGGCGTTCAAGGTCATCATCGACTCGGCACCGGACCTGGAGGTAGTCGGCGAGGCGTCCACCGGCCGGGAAGCGGTCGAGCTGGCCAGGCAGACTCGTGCCGACGTGGTGCTCATGGACGTACGCATGCCCGACATGGACGGCCTGACCGCCACCCGGCTGATAACTGCGGACGAGGACCTGGCCGGCGTCCGCGTGCTCATCATCACCACTTTCGACTTCGACGAGTACGTGTTCCAAGCCGTGCGGGCGGGGGCCAGCGGCTTCCTCGGTAAGGGCGTCGAGCCCGGCGAGCTGATCGAGGCCATCCGCGTCGTGGACCGTGGCGACGCCTTGCTCTCGCCATCCGCGACCAGGGCCATGATCGCCCGGTTCCTCGACCAGCCCGACTGCGGCAGCCGGTCGACTCCTGATCGGCTCACGGAGCTCACCGGCCGGGAGCGTGAGGTTCTGACGCTTGTCGGGGCCGGAATGTCTAACGACGAGATCGCCCAGCATCTGGTCGTCAGCGCGCACACGGCCAAAACGCACGTCAAGCGGGCGATGTTCAAGCTCGGTGCCCACGACCGGGCGCAGCTTGTCGTGATCGCCTACGAGACCGGCCTGGTACGGCCTGGTATCGAGTCATCAGGCAGCGAGAGAGCGTGACGTCAGCGGCGAGGCTTCACAACGCCTGTATACGGCACGGCGGCCGGGCTCTCCGAAGCCGGACTCGACCGCTGACCGGCCTGATACTCGCGTCATCCCAGGTGGTATGTCCTACAGCCAGCACGATGATCCTGCACCGCCACAGAACCGAGAGAGCGACGCCGTAGCATGGCCACCGTGACAAGGCAGCTGGTTCCGGCGACTGCGTCCCACGGGACTCGGTCGAAGGTGCCGCTGCTCGTGCTGACGGTGATTGCCGGGCTGGTGGCCATGCATGGCCTCGGGCTGGGGGCGGCGACACGCAGCGCAGCCGGAATGGCAGGTCCCGAACGCACGGCCTCGATGCACTCAGCCATGACGGCCAAGGGGTGCGGGCCGGTCGACCACGGCGGGCATTCGTCGCACGCCGATGCAACGTGCAAGGCCAATGGCATCAGCAGCGGTCCGACGCTGCCGGCCGTCCTGTCCGCTTGGACCTCCTCGGCTATGCATACGGCGGTCCCGCGGCAGATACCGTCCACGGCGACACGCGTCCGCGACCCGCCGTCGCTGAGCGAGCTCCAGGTCCTGGTGATCTAGGAACCATCTGGCGTGGCCTGACCTCTGAGGTCGGTCGCCATGCAGAGCATGCCGTCCACAGGTTCCTTCATCGTGCAGGAGTTGCATCACCATGACCACGTACCACGTGTCCACCCGCAAGAGCATCGCCATAGCGGCCACCGCTGCCGCCCTGATCGTGCTGGCCGCATGCGGCGGCAACGACGGCACCGCCGAGCCAGGCGGCCACAGCGGAATGACCGGAACGACATCGTCCACGTCAGACTCGGCTGGCGCACGCAACGATGCGGACGTGCAGTTCGCCCAGCAGATGATTCCGCACCACCGTCAGGCGGTCCAGATGGCCGACCTCGCCGAAACGAGGGCGTCGTCGGCAGAGGTGAAGTCACTCGCCGCGACGATCAAGAAAGCGCAAGGACCCGAGATCAAGACGATGTCCGGATGGCTGAAGACGTGGGGCGAGCCGGTGCCCCAGGAGAGCGAAGGCATGGACCACTCGGGCGACGACATGTCCGGGATGATGACCGACGAGGACATGAGGGAGCTGGAGCAGGCGTCCGGCAAGGCGTTCGACACCGCGTTCCTGCAAATGATGATCAAGCACCACAAGGGCGCGGTGTCCATGGCCAAGACCGAGAAGTCGGACGGCTCCTACCAACCGGCCAAGGACATGGCCGACGACATCATCGCCTCACAGACCGCCGAGATCACAGAGATGAACAAGATACTCCGCAAGCAGTAACCCGACCCACCTCGACACGAGGCGTGCGGGTCATCGGGCGTCCGATGACCCGCACGGTCGGGTCTCGGGGCGCCTTCTGAACCTACGTACCGGCGCGGAAGGTACACCTCATGGCGGTGGTCTCGCTCGTCCTGTACGTCTGCTTCATCCTCACCATCGACGTCCTGAGGCCCTGGCTCCAGCGGCGGCGCACCGGTGACTCCGGCATTCGAATTCGGGTCAGGCCGGTCGGCTCCGTCCAGTGGTGGGCGAGCCTCACGATGACGGCGGGTGGCCTTCTCTGCGTTGCCTCGTCGGTGGCGGAGATCGTCGGCCTGCCGCCGTTGTCCGTGCTCGACCACCTGCCCCTGCGGTTCCTCGGCGTGGCCGTCGCCGCCGTCGGTACCGCCGTGGTACTCGGCTGCCAACTGGCCATCGGTGACTCCTGGCGGATCGGCGTCGACGAAACCGAGCGCACCACGCTTGTCACGACCGGCCCGTTCCGCGTGGTCCGCAATCCGATCTTCGCTGCCGCGCTCGTCACGATCGGCGGGCTCACCCTCACGGTGCCCAACGCGATCGCGATCGTGGGTCTCGTCCACCTCGTCGTCGGTGTCGAGCTCCAGGTGCGCCGGGTCGAGGAACCGCATCTGCGCCACCTGCACGGTCGGGCATACGACGAATACGCCGCCACCGTCGGTCGTTTCGTCCCCGGCCTGGGACGGACACGTTGACTGCGAGTACGGTGCGCCCGCAGTCAACTACGCCGATCGAGCCAACCGAACCACCACATGCTCGAGGCAGCGACGGCAATTCCCACGATCAGGTACCCGGGGTTGTGCCCACCCGGGAGCCAGTTGAGGTCGCTGAACTCGATGATGATGTTGACGAGCACGATCGCGAGGCCCGCGGACAGCACGACCGCACCGGCCAGGCGATGCCATGGTGGCCTGTAACGAAGCTGCGGTTTGCGCCGCGGCGGCGTGTACACGCGTTGGACCTTGTCCCGCTTCCTCGACACCGGCGACATCGGCTACTCTCCAATCTACTATGATTGATAGTAGCTCAGGCCTTGGCGTTCACCTGCCAGCGCGAAGCACTCACCGAACGCGTCTGTCTGACGGGCAGAGCAACGTCATGTCGTGTCGCCGCGAAAGAGGTGCCGCTACTATGCGGCCTAGAGCGAGGAGGCGTCATGGCTATGCGGGCCTTCGGTGAGCTGGAGGCTGCGGTGATGAACCAGTTGTGGTCCTTCGGGCGCCCCGTGCCCGTACGCGAGGTCCTGGAGGCACTTCGTGTGGATCGCGACCTCGCCTACACCACGGTGTTGACCGTGATGGACAAGCTGTACAAGAAGGGCTGGTTGCGACGCGAACCTTCCGGCCGAGCACACGTCTACGAGCCCGTCGCATCCCGCGACGCGTACACGGCAAGGCTCATGCGCAGCGCCCTCTCCACCAGTCCGAACCATGCGGCGGCGTTCGTGCATTTCCTGTCCGAGCTGACACCCGAGGAGTCCGAGGCGCTCCGGGACGCGCTTCGGATCGTCCCGCCGGAGCACCGACCATGACCATCTCGACGGTCCTCTTGGGCTACGCCACCGTCCTTGCGGTGGCGGGCCCTCGAGTTCTGACCGGATCGGGCTGGGTCGATCGTGCCCCCAACCTCGCCATCGCGCTGTGGCAGGCGATCACGGCGTCCGTATTGGCGGCCGCCGTGCTGGCGGCGCTGTCCCTTGCGGTACCGGCAGTCGGTGCCGGAGCGAGCGTGGCCAGCCTGATCGACGCCTGTCTCGTGGCGTTACGGGGCCACTACTCCGACGTGGGTCAGCCGGTCGTCGCGGTGAGCGCGTTCATCGCCGCGCTTGCGTTGTGCGCATGGACGGTGGGCCATCTCGTTCACGGATTCGTCGGCGCGCTTCGTGAAAGGCGTCTCCACGTCGACATGCTGGCACCGATCGCTCAGCACGATCCCTCTCTTGGTGCCCTTGTCGTCGAGCACGACCGCCCCCTCGCCTACTGCATGCCGGGTCGAGTCCATCGCATCGTCGTGACGAGCGCGGTCATCGAGAGGCTCGACTCCGAGCAGCTTGCCGCCGTGCTGGCGCACGAACGCGCGCACCTCTCCTGCCGTCACCATCTTGCCGTCACCGCGGCGGACGCACTCGCCCGCGCCTTCCCCTTCGTCCCGCTCTTTCGCGCGGCTGCCGGTGAGGTCGCTCATTGCGTCGAGCTCGCCGCCGACGACGTCGCCGCCACACGGCACGACCGTCAGGTCATCGCCGCCGCCGTGCTGTCCATCGCGGGCGAGCCTGTTCCCGGCGGTGCGCTCGGAGCGGCGGGACGGAGAATCGCTCGACGAGTGCTCCGGATGATCGCCCAACACCAGCCCCTCGGTCGCATCGCGCGTACGGCCACTGCCACCGTCATCGTCGGCCTGCTGGCGTTTCCCGGATTCGTCGCGGCCCACCCGGCTATCGCGGCGGCGTTGGATCGCCATTGTCCGATACCTTTCTGAGCCGCTGCCAGGACGAACGGATGTCCAGCGAGCCCAGGCGACCTGGCGAGTTACGCCCACCGATCCGCATCGCGCTGGCGGCAACCGCGGGGGCGCTGACGCTCCTCACCATGCCGCCACGGGGGCTCTGGCTGTTCCTCCCCGCGGGCATTGCGCTGCTCACGCTCGCCGTGCACGGTGCGAGCTGGCGCGCTCGACTTCTCGTGGGCGCAACAGCGGGAGCGACGTTCTTCGGACCGGGACTGTTCTGGCTCACCTCGTTCAATGCGATCGGCTACGTCGCCGTGGTGGCCGTCGAGGCCGGCCTCTTCGCAGGCGCCATGATCCTCGTGCCGGGGCGCCACCGAGGTTGGTGGACCGTGCCGGCCGCTCTCGTCCTGCTCGAGACCGTACGCGCCCGGTTCCCGTTCGGCGGGCTCCCCCTTCCAGGCCTCGCCCTGGGACAGGTCGACGGACCCTTCGCCGCCGCCGCGGGGCTCGGCGGTTCTCTGCTCGTCGCGGCGTTACCAGCCGTAGCGGGTACGGCCTTGGTGGCGCCGATTCTGGCGCGACGTCGAGCATTGGCAGTCGCGACCGCGGTGCTCACGGCCTCACTCCCGTTGGGAGCGGGCGCGATGCTGCCGACCCGGCAGACGGGGTCGCTCGATGTCGCCGTCGTGCAGGGTGGCGGCCCACGGGGCATCCCCGCGATTCGCAGCGACCCGAGCCAGGTCACGGAGCGACACTTCGCAGCGAGCAATCAGATAACGAATACACCCGATCTGGTGCTGTGGCCGGAGAGCGCCGTCTACGTCGAGCAGCCCGTCGCCCGATCGCCGCAGGGAGCAAGGTTGTCGGCGCTTGCTCGACGACTGGACACCACCCTGGTCGCCGGGGTGATCGAGGACGACGGAGATCGCTTCCGCAACGCCGCGGTCGGATGGGACCCGGACGGAGCGCTGCGCGGCCGGTACGAGAAGGTGCACCGGGTGCCGTTCGGCGAGTACATTCCGTTGCGAGGCCTGTTCGAGCTCCTGTCGGACGACACCGCGTTCGTCCCGCGCGATGCGGTCCCTGGACGTGGCCCAGGGATGCTCGAGACAGACGCCGGACCACTCGGTGTAGTGATCTCCTACGAGGTCTTCTTCTCCGACCGCGCCCGTGCAGCTGCCAACGCCGGGGGGCGTGTGCTGCTCGTGCCGACGAACGCGGCCTCGTACACCACCGACGAGGTTCCCTCGATGGAGGTGGCCGCGGCCAGACTGAGGGCCCGCGAACTCAATCAGGCCGTCCTCCAGGCGGCACCCACCGGATACTCGGCGGTGATCCTTCCCGACGGGCGCGTCATCGAGCAGAGCGGCCTCGAGCGGCGGGCCGTACTCAGCGCGCGAGTCCCGCTACAGGAGCAACGCACCCCCTACACGCGGACCGGCGACTGGCCCGTCGTGACCCTGGCCGTCGTAGCACTGCTCCTGGGTGCGCTCACGGGGCGTCACTCCACGTCATCGAACGATCCGTCGCGTCGTCGCGTGGCCTTCCGGCAGCGCGCCTGACCAGCTCACTCGTTACAACTATGGTAAATAGTAGTAAGTATCGTAGTAGGTGGGCGACGAGGTGGTGCCGACCGGCAACCCCGTGGAGGGCGGTAATGCCACGATCTGGATCGAGACGACCAGCAGAGCGTCTCGGATATCCGACACGCGACGCCATCGTCGGTGCACAGTACGACAGCGTGGACGCAGCGACCGGCTACGCCACGTCGCATGAGGGTTGGGGTCCACCGGCACGGTACTTCCACTCCCGCCTTCACGTCGTGGACGAGGCCCTGCGGCAGTCTCCCGGTGGGGACCTTCTCGACATCGGCTGCGGTCCCGGCATCCTGCTACGTCATCTCCTCGACACACGCGCCGGCGACTTCCGTCTCACCGGAGGTGACCGGTCACGCACCATGGTGAAGGTAGCCGGAGAGAGGGTCGCCGATGAGACCGACGCCCGGGTGACGGAGGCGCGCATCGAGAGCATGCCCCTTCCGGACGCGAGCTTCGACGTCGCCATTGCCATGGGTGTGCTGGAGTACTCCGATGTCCCGCGCGGGCTGAGTGAGACGGCCCGCGTCGTCAGGCCTGGCGGTCTCGTTCTGGTGACGATGCTCAACCCGCGCAGTCCCTACCGTCTCTTCGAGTGGATCGTCTACTGGCCGGCACTCCGCCTGCTCGGTCGCGTCGAGCGCCTGCTCCGAGTCGCGCCGGAGCGGCGACATGGTGCCCGGGTCTCCGGCATCCGTGCGATCCCGGCGGCAAGGCTCTGTCGCAAGATGCGCGACGTTGGGCTGGTGCCGCACGACGTGGTCTACTACGACCTCACGCCACTCGTGCCGCCGCTCGACAGGATCGCGCGACGGTGGGCGCGGCGCTGGCGCGCACACCCGGAGACGACAGTGAGCCGTGGCCGTCGGCGCTGGATGGGTACGGCATATCTCGTTGCGGCTCGCCGTATACAGCGACGGACATGAGACACGGGTCTACGTGCTCCTCACAGCGACTTGTTGTGCTGTCGGGTCTGAGATCGTCCTAACCTGGTGAGAACCTCGGACCGGAGGAGAGGACCTGCCGAATGAGCGCCGATACGGGCGAATCGTCCCCACCACGCCCACCAGTGCCCGTCAGGGTGGCGTGGGAGTCGATCGACCGGCACCGTGGCCTGACGCTCCTCGCCATCGGCGGACTGGTGGTCGGCGGCCTGATGGCGGTACTCGGACTTCCACCGATCGACATGCACGGCCCACTCCACCGCTGGTTCGGGATCATGGATCCGCTCTGTGGCGGCACACGCGGCGTGAGCTACGCGATTCGAGGCGATTGGCGACTCGCTTGGGCGTACAACCCGGCAAGCATCCCCCTCGTGGTCGGAGCAGTCGTTCTCGTGGTTCGCCGGCTCGTCGGCATGGTGAGCGGTCGCTGGCTCAACGTATGGTTCCTGCTGCCTCGGCGGGTGGCGATCCCGTTGTTCGGCGTGCTTCTCGTCGCGCTGGAGATCAACCAGCAGCTCCACGCACCCCTGCTGATGGGCCCATGAGCGAGCCCTCGAGCCAGGCCCACGGTATGCTCTCCCAAGCACCTTAGTTGTCACACCGTACCGAAGGGTGATGGTGAGCGCGACCGACACGAGGCGAGTCGAGAGACATTCCGCGGGCACTCGTAGGCGGGTGCACCGCGAGCGGCGCGCGACTCTCCTGATCTGCGCGGCGACGACGCTCGTCCTGGCGTGCGTCGTGACGGTCTTCCTTTGGGGCAGGGCCCGGGTATCGGACGACGGTTCGGTCCTGCCGGATCCGATGTCCAGTGTCGGCACTGGAAGCCCTCCATGGCCGGTACCGGTCGATCCGGTGTCCGGTGCAGGAGCGGCCGGGCTGACGACGTCGCGGACCGAGGGCACCGGCAGTCACCTCCACGCACACCTCGCCGTCATCGTCGACGGTGAAGCCGTGACGGTACCGGCCGGCATCGGTGTCGACAGGTCACGAGGCGCGTTTGCCGAGCTACACACCCACGACGACAGCGGGCTGCTGCACCTCCAGTCGTCGACCCAGAACAAGCGCTACATACTGGCGCAACTCTTTCGAGTCTGGCAGGTCCGCCTGGACGAGACCGGCGTTGGAGGTCTCGACGACGAGAACGGCAAGATCCTGCGCGCATACGTCGACGGCAGGGAAGTCGTGGGCAATCCGGCCGGGATCGAGCTCATGCCTCGCCAGCAGATCGCTCTGGTGTACGGACCTGCCGACGTCACCGTCAGGCCACCCATGTACACCTTCGCGCCAGGCGACTGAGCGACGCTCCGTGTCCGCACCGATCCTCCGGCCGTGCGGGTCCATGCCCTGAGTCCCACTCGAACGGCAGCTCGCCTCGGGTACTTGACGCGTGCGCCGAGCCGAGGAGGTCCAGGAGCTCACAGAGGCGGTTGCCAACCGGCGAGCCATGGTTGCATCCGGGCGATGAGGCCCGCCCACACCCCGGTGACCTGGAGGATTCCGACCGCGACGAGGAGCAGCCCGCCGGTGCGCATGACGGCCCGAGCGTGGCGGCGTGCGATCGTGAAGACGCCGAACGCACGGTTCACGCCGAGCGCGGCGAGCAGAAACGGGATGCCGAGGCCGAGGCTGTAGGCGAAGGACAGTGCGGCGCCACGACCGGCACCGCCGGTGCTGGTCGACAGTGCCAGGACCGCCGCAAGCGTCGGTCCGATGCACGGCGTCCAGCCCACGCCGAACAGGACCCCCAACAGGGGAGCACCCGCGACGCCCAGTCGAGCCCGGTAGCCGAGCTGGATCGTCCGCCCAGCGAATGGGAGCCCACGCAAGGCCCCGGCGAACATGAGGCCCATGGCGATGGTGAGGACGCCGAGAACGCGGTAGACGGCGGTCTGGTGCGCGAGCAGCACGGTACCGATCGCGCCGAACGCAGCGCCGTAGCTGGTGAAGACGGCGGCGAAGCCGAGCACGAACAACGCGGTACCGATCACCGTACGACCGGGGCGGAGCGTACAGGCGCGAGTGGCCGTGGAGGTCGGTCGCCGCGGCGATTCCTGTCCATCATAGTGCGCCTCCGCGCCCGCGCTTCCGGTGACGTAGGCGAGGTAACCCGGTACCAGCGGCAGGCAGCACGGACTGAGGAACGACACCACACCCGCCGCCACGGCAACGGGGATGGCGAGCAGCAACGGCCCGAAGACGACCAGGTCACCGGGACCACCGGCCATCGTCATCCGGGTCTGCTCGCTTCCGAGGTGGCCGGACGAGCGCGGTGTTCGGCGACGACGTCGTCGACCAGTCCACGGAGCTGCCCGTAGGTGACCCGTCCGATCACCCGGGCGGCGATCCGGCCGTCCCGGTCGACCACGACGGTGCTGGGCACGGCACTGGCCGGGACGATGCCCTCGAAGGCAAGGTGGATCTTGCCCTGCGGATCACTCAGGCTCGGGTACGGGATGCCGAACTCGCGGTCGAACTCCCGCGCCGCGACCAGGCTGTCCCGGGTGTCGATGCCGACGAACCGCACGCCGGCGCGGCGCGTCTCCCGCGCCACCCGAGCCAGGTCCGGCGCCTCCTCCTGACACGGGAGACACCACGAGCCCCACACGTTCACCACGACCACGTGACCGCGTAGATCGGTCATGCTCAGCCGACCACCGTCGAGCGTGGCGCCGGTCACCGCCGGCACGGGCGGCCGACGCCCCGTCGAGAACCGCGTCTCACCGGTCACGACAGGGTTCTCGGAGGACCGTCGGGCCACCCGCTCGCCCGGCTCACCGGACCAAGTCGATCCCCTGACCCACGTCGCACCTGCCGCACCGACCGCCAGGACTGCCACGACGACCAGCACGAGCCGCCATCGGGCCACTCTGGGCACGGTCATCGGACCGGCCAGCTGTCATGCCGCGAACAGAGCACGATGCCTCCACGCATGCGAGCTGACCGACCAACAGGATCCAAATACTAAGTATTGTAGTTGTTGCCTCCGACGTCTCGGCAGACCCCTTCATCGATCCGCACGAGGCGTGGTCTGGATCGCCATCGGATCGCACCCCGGCATGCGCTCTGGCAGTACGCGCCGCTTCGAAAGGCCCGATAGGGGCGCCCTCGTGGGTACATCGCCCGCCCATCAACTACATTGCTTAGTATCGACTGTGTTCGCGGGGAGCTCTCGAGGGATGATGCTGACGAATGTTCGCCCATGGCCCGTAGGGCGCGGCTCGCGCTCGCCGGCGTGGCCTGTGGCGTACTGATCGCAGCGGCAGGTTGCGGAGGCGCGGGCGGGGCGAGCACGTCGGACAATCAGCGGTACATAGCAGGGTCCGGCCAGGTGGATGTCGTCTCGCCAGAGAAGCGTTCGCCGGCGCCGATCCTCGTCGGTAAGACGTTGGAGGGCGCGCAGTTGAGTACGGCGTCGTACCGCGGCAAGGTCGTCGTTCTGAACTGGTGGGCGTCGTGGTGCCCGCCGTGCCGGGCGGAGGCACCGGCGCTGCGGGCCGTCTACGCGAAGACGAAAGCCGATGGCGTGCGGTTCGTCGGCGTCAACTTCAAGGACAACCGCACCAACGCCGTCCTCTTCGAGCGCGAGTTCGACGTCACCTACCCGAGCATCTACGACCAGCCTGGCGAGACCGCGCTCGCCTTTCGCGGCCAGCTGCCACCGGCCGCCGTGCCCAGCACGATCGTGATCGACCGGAACGGACGAGTGGCTGCACGGATCATCGGCCAGACGAACTACACCGGCCTGCTCGACGTGGTGCGGCAGGTCGCCGATGAGTGAACGACCCTCCGAAAGCGGTCAGGCGACGACGGCCTCCCCCGACCCGGTGATCGAATATGAGTCCGACCTGGGGACGACACCGGTGGAGCCGACACCGCTGAGGCCCCGCGGCGGCGGTCTGACCGGTACGGTGCGTTGGGGGTGGCGGCAGCTCACCTCGATGCGTACCGCCCTCGTCTTGCTGTTCCTGCTCGCCTTGGCGGCGATCCCCGGGTCGCTGGTCCCTCAACGCACGGTGAACCCGGGACGGGTCGCGCAGTACTTCGTCGACAACCCGGACCTCGCTCCGTTCCTGGACACGTTGTCCGCGTTCGACGTGTTCGGCTCGCCGTGGTTCGCGGCGATCTACCTGCTGCTGTTCCTCTCGCTGGTCGGGTGCATCGTGCCCCGTACCCGCGCACACCTCAGGCAGATGCGGGCACGGCCGCCAGCGCCGCCGCGTCACTTCGACCGGCTGCCGCACACCAGGTGTATCGAGGTCGAGGCGACGACGCCTGGCGAGGCGGTGGAGGCGGCGCGGGCGCTGCTGCGGGCGCGGCGATTCCGGGTCGACGTCTTCGCGGGTGACCAACCCGCGGTCGCTGCGGAGAGGGGGTACCTGCGTGAGACGGGCAACCTGCTGTTCCACCTCGCACTACTGGTGTTGCTGCTCGCCGTCGCGGTCGGATCACTGTTCGGCTATCGCGGCAACGTTCTCGTCACCGAGGGCGATGGGTTCGCCAACGCGGTCATCGCGTACGACTCCATACAGAAGGGCAGACTCTTCCAGGACACCCGGATGGCGCCGTTCACCGTGACACTCGACGAGTTCCGCGCGTCGTACGTGGCAACCGGCGAGGGCCGCGGCACCCCGGAACGGTTCGACGCGTATGTCAGATATCGGGAGCGGCCGGATGCGCCTACCAGGCGGTACGACCTGCGGGTCAACGCGCCACTCGCCATGGACGGCACCAGCGTCTACCTGCTCGGCCACGGCTACTCTCCAGAGTTCACCGTCCGCGACGGCAAGGGCAACGTCGTCTATACCGGTGCTGCACCGTTCGTCCCGCAGGAGACCCAGACGTTCGTGTCCAAGGGCGTGGTCAAGGCGGTCTCGGCCGAACCTCAGATGGGCTTCGAGATGTTCTTCCTGCCGACGTTCAAGGTGACCAAGCGCGGGCCGACGTCCGCGTTCCCGGCGCCCCTCGACCCCGTCGTGCTGATGGTCGCATACGAGGGCGACCTCGGTGTCGACGACGGCACGGCGCAGTCGGTGTTCACGCTCGACACCACCAAGATGACGCAGGTGCGGCTGCCGCAGCAGAGTCAGCTGATGCGGCCCGGGCAGACCGCCGAACTGCCCGGTGAGCGCGGCAGCGTGGAGTTCACTGGCCTGAAGGAGTACGCGACCCTCCAGGTCAACCGCGACCCGGGCAAGGGCCCCGCACTGGCCAGCACGGCGGTCGCGATCGGTGCGCTCCTGCTGTCACTGTTCATCCGGCGCCGCAGGGTATGGGTACGGGCCAGCACGGGTGCGACCGGACACGTTGTCGTGGAGTTCGGTGGGTTGCATCGCAGCGAGGGCGACCGTGCGTTCACCACCGAGTTCACGAACCTCGTCGAGGCGATGCGCACGAGGCTGTCCGCATCGCGCGGAGCCACAGAAGGGAAGCAGTGACCACATGACCTCGGACACCTACGCCGGCTACTCCCACTTCCTGATGGACGCCACGATCGTCTGCTACTCGATCGCGATGCTGGCGTACGTGATGGAGATGCTGACCGCCAGGGTTGCGTCATCGGTGAGCCGCTCGGCGAAGACGCCGGCACTCGTCGGCGCGGCGAGCTCGCCCGCTCCAGCCGAGGCCCCCAGCAGTACAGCGGACGAAGGCGATCCGGCCGCCGAGGGTCCCGGTGTGAGCGCACTGCTCTTCGGTCGTGCGGCAGTCGTGTCACCGTCGTTGGCTGGCTGTTGCACCTCGCCCAGATCGTGACCCGTGGCATGGCCACCGACCGGTGGCCGTGGGGCAACATGTACGAGTTCACCTCGGCGATCTGCTTCATGGCGGTGACGGTGTTCCTCGGCCTCCTGATCCGTCACCAGGTGCGGTTCCTCGGCCTCTACGTGCTCGCGGTCGTGGAGCTCGGTCTCGGTGTCGCCGGAGTCCTGCTGTACACGTCCGCGGGTCCGCTCGTGCCCGCGCTGGACTCGTACTGGATCGCGATCCACGTGACCGCCGCCATCGTGGCCGTCGGCCTGTTCGCAGTCGGCGCGGTGCTCTCGGCGCTCTATCTGTTCGCCGAGCGGTACCAGCGGAGGCTCGCCGCGGGCGCGCCCACAGGATCGGCCGGTCTGCTGCACCTGATCCCGGCCGGCGATGTGCTCGACTCGCTCGCCTACCGGGTGATCGCGGTCGCGTTCCCGATCTGGACCTTCGCGGTCGTCGCCGGCGCGATCTGGGCGGAGGCGGCATGGGGACGATACTGGGGGTGGGACCCGAAGGAGACCTGGTCGTTCATCGTCTGGGTCTGCTACGCCGCCTACCTGCATGCCCGTGTCACCGCCGGATGGCGTGGGCGCAGAGCCGCGATCATCGCCCTGGCCGGGCTCACCGCGATCCTCGTCAACTTCTTCGTCGTCAACATCTGGATCGTCGGCCTGCACTCCTACGCGTGAAGCGACGACTCGGGGAGGTGGAACGCGTCCGCTCCGGCGGCGACGGATCCGACCTGCAGGATGCCGAGCGGTCAGGTCCGGTAGCATCGATATATGAACAGACCTTCAGATGAACGGGTCAGTGCGGTCGATACGTGTGCCGTGCGGGTCGTCGACGCCGAACAGGTGGCGGCCGTGTCTGCCCGGATGCCGGCCGACGGCGACGTGGCCGACACGGCGGACGTGTTCGGTCTGCTCGCCGATCCGGGTCGTCTCCGGCTGCTCGTCGCGCTCCTCGACGGGGAGCTGTGCGTGTGCGACCTGGCCGCGGTGACCGGTTTGAGCGAGTCGTCGGTGTCGCATGCGCTGCGGCTGCTGAGAGCGCATCGAGTGGTGTCGGTGCGGCGCTCCGGTCGGATGGCGTACTACCGGTTGGACGACGCGCACGTGCGGATGCTGCTCGACCTGGCGATGGCGCACACCGAGCACACCGACGCGGTCCACCCGGAACGGGACAGCTGAATGGGCCACGGACACGACCACGGCGCCTCGGCGACCGGTCACGCGGGCGGGCGGCACCGGTGGCGGCTCGCCGCCGCGTTCGCACTCATCGCCTCGTTCTTCGTCGTCGAGCTGGTCTACGGGCTGCTGTCAGGATCGCTGGCGCTGCTCTCCGACGCCGGCCACATAGCCGCCGACGTGGTCACCCTCGCCGCGGCGCTGGTGGCGACCCGGATCGCCACCCGGCGCGACAGCACCGGCCGACGCACCTACGGCTCGTACCGGGCCGAGATCTTCGCCTCGCTGCTCGCCGTGCTCGTCATGGTCGGCGTCGCGGTGTACATCGTCATCGAGGCGTTACGCCGCATCGGGGGCGACGCCGAGGTCGCCTTCGGACCCATGCTCGTCGTCGGATCCATCGGTCTGGTCGTCAACGTCGCCGCCTTGCTGCTCCTGCGTTCCGGCGCCAGCGAGAGCCTCAACGTCAAGGGCGCCTACCTCGAGGTGGTCGCCGATACGGCCGGGTCGGTCGGTGTCATCGTCGCCGGCGTGCTGGTCTCGCTCACCGGTCAACCGGTGTGGGACACCCTGGTCGCGCTCGCGATCGGCGTGTTCGTGGTCGTCCGCGCCGTCATGCTGGGACGCCAGGTGTTCGCGGTGCTCGGCCAACACGCGCCAGAAGGGATGGACGTCGACGGCGTGGCCAGTGATCTGGCTGACGTGACGGGTGTGCAGGACGTCCACGACCTGCACCTGTGGACGTTGACGTCCGGCATGAATGTCGCGACCGCCCACCTGGTCGCCGACGACCGGGCGAACACGCACGCCGTCCTCGACCAGGCCCGCCAGGTGCTGCGAGAACGCCACGGCGTCGCACACGCCACACTGCAGGTCGAGCCACTCGACCACACCGGCTGCGACGAGCTCAACTGGTGACTCCACCGGGACTCGTGCTCGCGCACGGCGGCGACCAGCCGTTGCCGCCGCTGACGATCGACATGGTGTTCACCAGCTGGGCGGCCGAGCCCGTCGTGCTCATCGCCCTGGTCGTCGCGGCGCTTCTGTACGGGTGGGGCGTGTACCGCCTCCACCGACGCGGCGTGACCTGGAGCCGGTGGCGCAGCCTGTTCTGGCTCGCCGGCCTCACCGTGATCTTCACGGCGACGTCGAGCAGCGTCGGCGTCTATGACACGACGCTGTTCAGCGTGCACACGGTCCAGCACATGATGTTGCAGATGTTCGCGCCCGTCCCGCTGGCGCTCGCGGCGCCGGTCACGCTGGCGCTGCGGGCTCTGCCCACCGGAGGCCGGAAAGCCCTGGTCACGGTGCTGCACTCGCGCGTGGCCCGCGTGGTCACGCACCCGCTCGTCGCGTTCGCGCTGTTCGTGACCGCGACGTTCGGGCTCTACTACACACCTCTGTACGAGGCGACCCTGCGGTACGAGTGGCTGCACAACCTCAACCACGTGCACTTCATCGTGTTGGGCTGCCTGCTGTACTTCACCCTGCTGGGCCTGGACCCCCTGCCCAACCCGCTGCCGTTCATCCACCGGTTCCTGCTGATCATCTTCGCCGGCGTGTCCCACGTCGTGCTCGGCATCCCGATCATGATGGGAGGACAGGTCTTCGCCGAGGACTTCTACCGCGACCTCGGACGCACCTGGGGACCCACCCTGATCGCCGACCAACAGACCGGCGGCGCGATCCTGTGGGCCCTCGGCGACGTCACCGTCATGCTCTTCCTCCTTGGCTTCCTCGCCCAGTGGGTCCGCTCCGACGTCCGCGACGCTCGCCGCATCGACCGCCACCTCGACCGCACCTACGGCGACGCCGAAACCCTCCCACCCTGGTGGCAGCATACTGACGCCGGCCGACAGGCGGAGGGCGTGGGTTCTCAGGACCGGGACCCTTGCCGGGCCTCACCCCCCTGGACCACGCTGACCAGACCGTCCGTGCATGATGCGCCCGACGACGGAGAACGACGCGGAGCCACCTTCCAGAGCACTCGTCGGTGGGCGCCGAGGTATCCGATCCCGCACCGTCACCATCGCACGGACAACAGGCGCAAGGTAGAAGTAATGGGTTAGCGCGAAGGGTTCGCATTAACCCACAGACAGGCATTGAATTGTCAGCCAACCCCACTCGCTCGAGGAACGCGAGCCACATGCGAACGCTTCCCATCTCTACACATCCCTTGCACTCACCAAATCCGGCCGGAGACCATCTGGTGAGCAAGCAGTGCACCGATGGAGGGGCTGGCCCGAATGAGCGCAGAACGCGAATACTCCGACGAGCAATCCTCGGGAGAATTCAGCGCGAGTACGGGCCATACGCACGTCCACGCGACCGAACCGCATCGGGCCCGTAATGCGCAGGTAGATCCCGGATCACACGCCGGCCACGGCCATGACCACGGCGATGTCCATGGGCACGGACATGGTCACGGCCACGAGCACGGCCATGAACACCGAACCGGGTTCGTAGGCGCCTTGGTCTCGGTCTTTCGTCCGCACAGTCACGACGCGGCGGACTCGATCGATGGTGCCCTGGTCGCCAGCAGGGCCGGTATCAGAGCGGTCAAGATCTCCCTGGTAGGTCTCGGCATCACGGCCGGACTGCAACTGGTCGTGGTCGCGATCACCGGCTCGATCGCGTTACTCGCCGACACGATCCACAACTTCTCCGACGCGCTGACGGCCGTACCGCTGTGGTTGGCGTTCTCCCTCGGCATGCGGCCGGTCACGCGGAAGTTCACCCACGGGTACCATCGGGCCGAGGACCTCGCGGGGCTGTTCATCGTGTTGATGATCGCGCTGTCGGCTGTCGTCGCGGGTTACCAGGCGATCGATCGGTTGATCAACCCACGAGCGATCGAATATGTCGGGCTCGTGGCGTTGGCCGGGGTCATCGGGTTCATCGGCAACGAGGCCGTTGCCATCTATCGCATCCGGGTGGGTCGACAGATCGGCTCGGCTGCACTGGTCGCGGACGGCTACCACGCTCGCACGGACGGGCTCACGTCGCTCGCGGTGCTGATCGGCGCGGGCGGCGTGGCGCTCGGATTCCCGCTCGCCGACCCGATCATCGGCCTCGTCATCTCCGCCGCCATCCTCGTCGTCCTCAAGCAGGCGGCCGGCTCCGTGTTCCGGCGGGCGATGGACGGGATCGAGCCGGAGATCGTCGACGACCTGGAGTCCGCCGCGCTCGCGACCGACGGCGTGCTGTCCGTCGAGCGGTGTCGTGCCCGCTGGATCGGGCACGGACTCGCGGCCGAGATGAGCCTCTCGGTGAACGGCGCGCTCCACGTCGGCGATGCCGACCACATCGTGCATGACGTGGAGCACCGCCTCCGTGCGCGGGTTCCGAAGCTTCGCACGGTCACGATCTCCGTCACGGCAGCCGGGAGCCAACAGGACCAGGTCATGGCAGAGCCAAGGGCCGACTGAAGGTAGGGATCAGGATGCACCTCCGCACGTTGTCCACATGGACCGCCGCTGTCGTGGCGGGCACCTTACTTGCGGGATGTACCGGGACCGGCGGAGACAGCGGCGACGACGAGTTCGACGGCCTGCGTCCGGTCGCGCAGGATGTGTCCGGGCGCACCCGGGTACCTGCCATCCGGCTCCTGACCAAGACCGCCGCCGAGGACCCACGGCGCTACGAACAAACCCGACTCATCGCAGAGCGCTGGAAGACGGCCGGCATTCCCGCGCAGCTCACCCCCGTGCGCGGGACCGAACTCACCCGTAGGGCCTTCACCAGCAAGGACTTCGACGCGTTCGTGGTGACGTACGACCCGACGCCCGAGCGCCTCGACCCGGACGACTTCCTCCGCAGGTTCACGACAGCCAACGCGACCGAGGCAGGCTCCAACAACTCCGGCTTCGCGAACGCGAGCTACGACAAATACTACGCGGCACAGCGATCCGCGACGACCGAGAAGGAGCGGCGCACAGCGGTCTTCGCGGCGCAGAAGCTGCTGTACGAGCAGCAGCCCGCCCGACCGTTCGCCCACCTGGCCATCGCCGGAGCCTACCGGTCGGACCGTTGGGCGAACATCGAGAAGGCGGCAGGCAATCCGGTGTTCAACATCTGGAACTCGATCGGTGCCAAGCCCACGACCGGTCGGAGGAATCTGGTCGTCGGGACGATCGCGGAGCCGCCGACGCTGAACCCGGTGGCGCTGGACACCACCGAGGCGCTGCTGCCGCTGTCGCACGTCTACGACAGCCTGGTCCGCATCGGACCGGACGGCAACCTCCGGAACTGGGCTGCCGACGACATCACGGAGAACGGCGAGACGGTGACAGCCAGGCTCCGTCCTGGCATGCGGTTCAGTGACGGGTCTCCCGTCACTGCGGCCGATGTGGCCTTCACCATCGACTACCTCGTGGAGGAGAAGTCACCACTGTTCGGCCCGAAACTCGAGGAGGTCGAGTCGGTGAAGACCTCCGGACGAACGATCACCATCACGCTGAAGGCACCCTCCGCGGCGTTCGTCTCGACTGTCCTGTCGCAGATGCCGATCCTGCCCAAACATGTCTGGAGGAAGGTCCAGGATCCGACGACCTACGCGAACGCCTCACCGGTAGGTTCTGGCCCGTTCTCCTTCGCCAGCAGGAACCTCGGCTCGGAGCTTCGCTTCACCGCGAACCGTTCGCACTTCTTCGCGCCGCGGATCGACGGCCTGACCATGGCAGTGCTGGGCAGCTTCGACGCCGAAGTCGGCGCACTGGGGCGCGGCGACATCGACATGATCGGCGACCAGCAGAGCGTGGCCCAACTGAAGACGATCCAGAACAAGCCCGACATCGCGATCGTGAAGACCGACAGCTTCGGCTGGAGCGGGGTGCACTACAACATGCGGGGCGCACCGTTCGACGACCTCCACTTCCGCCGCGCGCTGTCCTACCTCGTCCCCGTCCAGGACATCATCGACATCGCGCTCGACGGGCAGGGCCGTCCGGCGGGTTCGGTCATCGCGCCGTCGCTGAGGGAGTGGTACGACCCGTCGCTCGAGCCATACCCGTACGACCCCCAGGCGGCCATGAAGGAGCTGCGGAAGGCCGGCTACGCCTTCGACGAAGACGGTGTCCTCTACTACCCGGCCAAGGACGCCGATCGGCGCGTCAGGCAGAGTCCGAGTCCCTGAGGGCACACCCCCCGGACACGCCGAACTCCGAGGAGGCGAGACGTGGCACTGCTGAGATACGCGCTCGGCCGTGGCGTCCAGATGCTCGTGACGTTGGCCGTGGTGGTGCCGCTCACCTTCGCGCTGTTCCGCGCCGTTCCCGGTGACCCCAGCGCCGCGGTGGTGGGACCGAACCTCGACCCGAGCGTCGCCGCCGAGCTGCGCCGTCGGTACGGCGTGGACGAGCCGCTGGCCGTGCAGTTCCTCAAGTTCGCCGGCCGCCTGCTCCAGGGCGACCTCGGGATGTCGTTCCAGTACAAGCAACCCGTCGGCGAGATCCTTGCCGACAGGCTCGTCAACACTGTGCTGCTCGTGGTGCCCGCGATCGTCCTGGCGCTTGTCATCGGTACCGCGCTCGGGGTCCTCGCCGGTACGTCCCGGCATCCGTTGCTGGTGGGGGTGGTGCGCAACGCGGCGTTCGTGGCGAAGGCATCCCCGATCTTCTGGGTGGCGACACTCGCGTTGCTGCTCTTCAGCTACCGGCTGAACCTGGTGCCGGCCATCGGGATGCGAACACCCGGCCTGGCGGGTGACGCCGAAGGGCTGGCCGCGGTGTTCTCGACCGACTTCCTGCATCACCTCGCGCTGCCGCTCGTGGTGATGACCGTGTACTTCATCCCGGAACCGCTGTTGACGATGCGCACGGCGATGCGTGAGGTGCTGCACGAGGATTTCATCGAGCTGGGCCGCGCCACCGGTCTCTCCCGGCTACGGATCGTGTACCGGCACGCGGCGCGCAACGCGTTGCTCCCCGTCGTGACGCTCATGCCGGCACTCACCGGCGTGATCATCGGCGGCCAGGTGATCGTCGAGACGGTCTTCTCCTGGCCCGGGATGGGTCGCGCGATCGTCGAGGCCGTGAACAACTTCGACTACCCGATGATGCAGGGAGTCTTCCTGATGACCGCTGTACTGGCGATCGTGGTCAACACGGTCATCGACATCGCGTACGCCTATCTGGACCCCCGGGTGAGGCTCGCATGAACACGACCGTCGGACAGATCCCAGCCGGGGGCTTGCGACCACGCATCACGCCAGTCCTCCGCGGATGCGCGGCAGTGCTGCGGGGACTCTGGTCGACGCGCGCCGGACGCGTCGCCGTCGTCATCGTCGGCCTGTTCGTTCTCGTCGCCCTGCTCGCACCCTGGATCGCGCCGTACGGCGCCCTCGAACGCACCCGTGGAGCTGACGGTCAGCTCAGCCGGCTGCTCGCGCCGAGCCTGGCGCATCCGTTCGGCACCACGAACTTCGGCCGCGACATCTTCAGCCAGGTCATCTGGGGTACCCAGCGAACCATCTCCATCGGCGGGATAGCCGCGTTGGCCTCGGTGTTCATCGGCGTCAACGTGGGCCTGATCGCGGGTTACACCGGCGGCCGGGTGGACGCGGTCCTCATGCGCCTGGCGGACACCGCATACGCGATTCCGTTCCTCCCGCTCGCCATCGTCATGATCGCCATTCTCGGACGTTCGGATGTCGTGCTGGTCCTGGCGATCGCGCTGCTCTTCTGGCGAACGACCGCGCGGGTCATCCGGTCCCAGATCCTTACGCTCAAGGAACGCGCCTTCGTGAAGGCCGCGATCGTCGGCGGTGCCACGCGGCGCCGCGTCCTGTACACGCACCTGGCACCCAACATCATCTCGCTCGCGCGACATGCTGGAGGTCGGCGGCCAGGGTGACCCGCCACCCCGAGTTCGGCATCGACGGACCGGTGAACGCAAGCACCACCGTCAGTGCGCCCATCGCGACCAGCACGCCGCCGGCCAGCGCGTGGCCGAGTGACATGTCGCGGCGCAGCGGTCCCAGCCGCACCGTGATCTGCCGGCCGTGCAACCACCGGCTCGACGACCAGTCGCGGCGGTCCCACACCAGCGCCAGCGTCGCCAACGGCGCCACCATGCCCGCCACGAAGGTGAGGCTCACCGCCAGCGCCGCGGCGAACGAGGCGGTAGCCCCGGACAACACCGCCACCCCGGCCAGCACCGGCGCACAGCACGCACTCGCGGCGCCGGAGAACACGCCCAGCACGTACGCCGACCCGAGGCCCCGGCCCGCGGGACGGGCGCTCGACATCGGCAGTCGCGGCCGCCACCCCGCCAGCATCGCGACGCCACCCGCCGCCATCGCGACACCCCCGACGGCGAACAGCACCAGGTGATACCCGGAGAGCGCCGCGCTGATCGCGCTCGCACCCAACCCGATCGGGACGATCAACGTCGCCACGCCTCCGGCGAACACCAATGTCGCGGCCACCACCCCCCGACGCCGCCGGAAGCCGGCCGCGAGATACGCGGACACCATCACCGACACACAACACGGGGCGAGCAACGCGACCACACCCCCGGCGAAGGATGCCAGCAGCGTCGTACCGAACACCACCTCGTGCATGCAGGCGACTCCTCGACCACGTTCGGCTTCGGTCAGCTCAGCGAGCGATACAAAAAGAACTAAACTTCTTAGTTGTAAGGTAGCGCATGCACTGTCCACCGCCGCCTAGCGGCAGCTCGTCCGCGAAGGACCCACCGAGCGTTCTGGGCGAGATGCTCGGCGTCTCGCCCAGCCACAGCCATACGTCACGCGAAGATGGCCGGTGCCGATCTCCTCCGCTACGGGCATCCAGCAGGGAGGAGGTTGACGGAGAGTAAGGTGAGGCATCGGCTCGGGAGGGGACCTGGCCATGATGCCCCGCTTCGCCATGACGTCGGCACAGGCGGCGGCCTCGATACTGTCTGTGATGGCCCTGGTGGCCTGTAGCAGCCCGGGGGATACGGCCGGCGGGAGAATGGAATATCGATCCGCCACGCCTACCTTCGACAGGTCGGTCGGCGAGACAAGCACTCCACCCAACGGGGTTCAGACCAAGGCATTTCGCGGTGTTCCAGGGTCGGCGTCCCCTGATTGTGTGGAGGTCGGTGACCGCAAGGATGTCCGGTCTGGGGGGATTGTCGCTGGGAACTTCGCCGTCGCGAAGGATCTCTTCGCCAACCCCGGCCACGACGTCGACAGGTATGGCTTGAAGGTCTATTGGGTGCCGCTCCACGCCAAGAAGATGCCTGGCCTCACCGTCCGGCTCACCCGGCTGACCGGCAAGAAGATCACCCGCACCATGCGGCAGAACGAGCCCGCATCCTCGGGTAACGCCTGGTTCTACCCATCAGGAGTCCCTATCCGCGAAGCAGGCACCTGGCAGCTTGAGGCCGCCGGCGGCCCGGATCGAGGCTGCTTCATTGCAACGTTCCGGCGAGCCGGTTGATCGGGCAACCGCCATCAACCGCACCGCAGACCAAGAGCGCGAGGAATGGAACATGGCAAGGGGAAAGGACCAAGACGTCGCAGTTGACGCGCCCGCCAGGCCACGGCTTAGCAGAGGGGGCTGGGCTTTGGCGCGGCTGTGCGTGGCCCGGGTCCCGGTGCCGGGACACGCACCCTGAGGTGACACACATCGCGCGTATCCCGGCACCGGACCAAGAGGCCCCGCCCGGGCAAAGGGGCCTCAGAAACACCGGCCCGCGCCAGCCCGGCGCGGAGGATAGCCACTGTAGCCGCGGGCCGACCCGGTGACAGCTGGGAGGTCTCGCATACTGGCTGCTCACGACCCTCGGCCCATCCAACGGTAAGGGGAGGAAACGCAAGCGGTGACATGGCCAGTGATGGTCTGCGACGCGGGCGAGCGGCGAGAGGTACACACGCTATTGGAGCTGGAGGCATTGCTGGCCGCGATCGCCACGGTCGGCGCGCCCCGCTGGGTGGAGATCACCGACAGCGCCGGCACCCACGTGCTCGGTGTCGCACTCGGCCATGGCGACGTCAGCGCCCTGACATTCTTCGACCGCGCCGCCGCCACCATGCTCGCGAGCACCGCCACATTACCGACGCAGGGCGGCTACGACTTCGACAGCGCCGGAACACCCCGACCGGTACACCACGACGACGCGGTCTCGGTACAGACGGCCCACTGGGCCATCGCCGAGTTCGTCCAGACCGGGCAACGGCCCCGCTGTGTGGACTGGCACCCGACCTCGAACTCAGCCTGGCCGAGCTAGTCGGCATGTAGGTGCACCACCGGACGTCCCGGTATCGCGAATCGGGGCGTCCGCAGTCCTCGATGAGATCGCGGATGAGCTCCTGCTGCTCACCGGAGGGTTGCGTGTACGACGGCCTCGCTGCCACGCTTCTCGATCTTGTGAACGCGGAATCCCGGTCGCAGGAACGCTTCGGTACCAACGATGGGTTCGGCCGAGCGCAGGCCTGGTGTGAGCCACAGTTGCGCCTCGTCGATCGCGCCGGCAGACAGGTACTGGTCTGCCAGTGCGGGCGGACCGTTGAGGAGGACGGTCCGGATGCCGCCGGCGTAGAGCCCGGCGAGGGTGAGCGTGGGCGGGTCCAGCGGGGCCGACGCCGATGGAAGAGCGAACGCGTCCGGTCCGTGGGCGTCCGGTCGGCCCTCCTCGAGCACGGGACGGTCGTCGAGAACGACGTCGTAGCCGACGCGGAGGTCGTCGAGGGCATCGCCGGTGAGGCGGCCTGACCCGCCGGGTCCAACGGAGCAGACCCACGTACGTAGGGCCGTTGGGTGGAGAGCACGGCGAGCCATGGGCGGAGGACGAGACGGGCCTCGTCGGCGAGCACACCGACCTCGACGTCGACGCGGGCGTCGCTGAGCCGTCTCGCTCCCCCTTCGGCGCGTGAGGGGGGTCGAGGAGCGCGATCAGTACGCGGGTGATGCCGGCGTCGAGGAGCGCCTGGTGACATGGCGGGGTGCGGCCGTACTGGTTGCACGGCTCGAGTGTGACGAGCGCCGTTGCGCCGGCGGCCTGGTGGGCGGCGGCGGTGAGTGCGTTGACCTCGGCGTGCGGCTCTCCCTTGCGCGCGTGGTAGCCCTCGCCGACGATGACGCCGTCGGCGTCGAGGATGACGCAGCCGACCGGCGGGTTCGGGCTGGTCGCGCCGAGACCGTGCGCGGACAGCGCCGCTGCGCGACCAGCGCCAAGTCCGCGTCGTCCAGGAAACAGAACTGTTCCAGCTCCGCCTGGCTCGGCACGCCGGTGAACCGGCCGTACGCCGCAGCCTGCTCATCACTCAGAAAGTCCACCGGCATAAACCGACAA
>WHST01000058.1 GCA_009379955.1 Streptosporangiales bacterium
ACGACCCGACCCGTGCCGCGGCGGAGGCCCGGCTGGTGCAGACCGCGACTGAGCTGGATCCGGCGCGGTTGCGGTGTGCGGCCAAACACCTGGGCGCGTGCCTGGACCCCGACGGGGTCCTGGCGACGGAGAAGGAGCAGCGGGAGAGCCAGCAGTTCACGATCACCGCGGACCTGCACGGCATGTACGCCCTCCGCGGCCGCCTCGACGCCCCCACCGCCAACGCCGTCACCCTCGCCGTGGAAGCCCTCGCCAAGCCGAAACCCGAAGCCGACGGGACCCCGGACCTGCGGACCGCATCGCGCCGCCGCGCCGAGGCACTCGGCCAGCTCGCCACCCTCGCTCTCGGGCACCCGGACATGCCCACCTCGGGTGGGTACCGGCCGCAGGTCATCGCCACCATCACCCTCGCCGAGTTGGAGCAGCGGTCAGGCGTGGCGTGGTTGAACAACGGTGAACCCGTCTCCGTCTACGAACTGCTGAAGACCGCGTGCCAGGCCGACGCCGCCCTCGCGGTGTTCGGGCACCACGGGGAGGTCCTGCACTACGGCCGGAACAAGCGCCTCGCCCCACCAGCGCTGCGTCGGGCACTGGTCGCCCGCGACGGCGGCTGTGTGGTCCACGGGTGCGACGCGCCACCGCAGTACACCGAAGCGCACCACCTCACCTGGTGGTCCCACGGCGGCCCCATCGACATCGACAACACCGCCCTGGTCTGCACCCGCCACCACACCGACATCCACGACGGCGGCGGGGGACCAGGCCGAGGAGGTCGTGGTCGTGCAGGCTCCACGGCGGGGACGCCGGATCCTCGCCGTGGCGCGGCGGGTGCGGGCGGCGGAGGTGTACGACGACTGCGGTCGCGTGCTCGCGCACCGGGCCGACGAGAGGACTCCCGTCACTGTCTCGTACGACCCGTCGTCGCGGCGCGCGTCGGCGAGGGCGTGTGCGACCTCCGCCTGTGCGTCCTCGACGTGGTCACGCGGGATCCTCTCCAGTGAGGAGCGGAACGCCACCGACCAGGCCCACGCCCACCAGTGGTCGAGGGTCTCGAATCTGGTCGTCTTCTCGACCGCGGCGACGTCGATGTCGCGGAAGCCGTGCGACGCCAGCAGCTCGGCGATGGCATCCGGGTCGTCGAAGACGTCCTTGACCCGCGCGGGAGGCGGGTCACCGGCCCACCGCCGCAGGATCGCGCGTGCGGCGTCGTGCTGGTCACGCTGTCCGTAGGTGCTGAACGCGAGACGTCCGCCGCGCACCAGCAGGGAGGCGTACGCGTCGAGCGCCGCAGCGGGATCGGGCAGCAGGAACATCATGAAGCCGCCGAGCACGGCGTCGAAGCCGCCGGGTGCGAAGTCGGGCGCCGCCGCGTCGCCGACGCGGACCCGTGCGTTCGCGACGCCACGCTTCTCGATGTCCGCGGACGTCAGCGCGACCATGGCCGGTGCGAGGTCGACACCGTCGACGCTGCCGGTCGGGCCCACCGCGTCGAGTCGGGCTCCGGGCCGATCGGGTTCCGCGGCGGGGACCCGCGGGCGCTGAGCGAGGACGCCCCGACGGTCGTGCGGATGGCGGACGACTTCCGGCAGATGTTCCCCGAGCTCGCCGGCGTCCGGTTCACCCACGCGTGGGGCGGCCCCATCGACATGGCGTCCGACCACGCCCCCGTCGTCGGGACCAGGCCGGGGACCCGGGTGCACTACGCCATGGGCCTGTCCGGCCACGGCGTGAACCCGTCGTGGATCGTCGGCCAGGTTCTCGCGTCCCTCGTCACCGGCGAGCGCGACGAGTGGACCGCGCTGCCGATCTGCCGCAGGACCGCCCCGCGACTGCCGCCCGAGCCGCTGCGCTACCTGGGCGGACGGTGCGTACGGGCCGCGGTCATGCGCGTCGAGCGCAGCGCCGACCTGGCGACGAGAGCGCCGCTGTGGGCACGGGTCGGCGCGGACCTCCCGCGCCGGCTGGGCATCCGGGTGGGTACGCGCCGGTGATCTCTGACTATAGTCAGAGAATGGACGTCGGCATGGTGGAGCAGGTGCGGCGGTTCAACCGGACCGTGACGCAGCGGGTCGGCGCACTCGACGACGCCTTCCTGTCGCGTGACCGGCCGCTCGGGCAGGCGCGCGTGCTGTGGGAGATCGGGAGCGACGGCTGCGACGTCAGGCTGTTGCGTTCGCGGCTCGATCTCGACTCCGGGTATCTGAGTCGGCTGCTGCGGTCGCTGGAGGGTGACGGGCTCGTCGCGGTGCACCAGAGCGGCGTCGACGGGCGCGTACGCACGGCGTACCTCACCGATCGTGGGGTGGGCGAGTGGGAGGTGCTCGACCGGCGGTCCGACGAAACGGCCACGTCGATTCTCGAGCTGCTCGACCCGCGCCAGCGCACCCGCCTGGTCGCGGCGATGGCCGAGGTCGAGCGGCTCCTCGTCGCCTCGACGGTCGACGTCGGTGTGTGCGACCCGCGGCACCGGCACGCGCGTGCCTGCATGCGGGCGTACTTCGACGAGCTGGCGAGCCGCTTCGACGGCGGCTTCGATCCTGCGCAGAGCATCTCCGCGGGCGACGAGGAGCTCTCGTCGCCCGTGGGGCTCCTCCTGGTCGCCTCACTGCACTCCGAGCCGGTCGGGTGCGGTGCGCTCAAGTTCCACGACGATGCGTCGGCCGAGCTCAAGCGGATGTGGGTCGCATCGGCGGTCCGTGGTCTCGGACTCGGCCGGCGGCTCCTCGCCGAGCTCGAGACACACGCGGCCGCCCAGGGCGTCCGCGTCCTGCGGTTGGAGACCAACCGGGACCTCACCGAGGCGATCGGCCTGTACCGGGCGGCGGGCTACCGCGAGGTGGCCGCGTTCAACGACGAGCCGTACGCCGATCACTGGTTCGAGAAGACGCTGTGATCACTCGGCTCCGGCACCGTACGGCCTGCCGGGCCAGTACGCCCACTCCTCGAAATGCTCGACCCGGCCGTCGGCGGCGAAGCGGAGGATCCACAGGTCGCGGTACTCCTGGTCCACCGGGTCGCCGTACCGCACCTCGAGGCGGACGACCGCGTCGAGGTCGGCCACGGCGACCGGTTCCGCGGTGGCCGTGAACGTATGCCCCTGGTCGTCGAGCCAGAAGCCCTGGATACCGGTGTGCCCGACGAGTGGCTCCTCGTACGGCGAGGTCAGGTAGCGCGCGTCCTCGGTGAACAGCCGTGTCACCGCCTCGACGTCGTCCTCGCGCCAGGCCCGCACGTAGGCGTCCACCCACCGCATCACACCGTCTCGGTCCATGACACCGACGGTAGTGGACGACAGGTCGGTCGCGTGCGTACGTCGAGGACCGTAGGCCTGGATACGACGCACTGGGGACGTTCGGGCCGGCGCGGAACGCGATTGTGGCGGCATGAGCAGATCACGACGGCTTTCCCTCCTTGGCGTCCTCCCCGCGGTCGTGGCGATGGTCGCCACGTTCGCAGGCCCGGCCGCCGCCGCCCCCGATACCGCGGACGACGCGATCGTCCGCACCGCCGACGGTGCCGTCCGCGGCACCGTGGACCCCGACCACCGGATCTTCCAGAACATCCCCTACGCGAAGCCTCCCGCGGGAGACCTGCGGCTGCGCGCGCCGCGGCCGAACGAGCCGTGGGACGGCGTGCGCGACGCGACCGAGCCGGGTCAGTGGTGCGCGCAGGTCTACCGGTATCCGCCGGACGCCCCGCCGACGTTCCAGGGCGGCGAGGACTGCCTGAACCTGAACATCCACGTCCCGCGTGGCGCGGACAAGCCGCTGCCGGTGATGGTCTTCCTGCACGGCGGCGGGTTCGTCGGCGGCTCGGGAGTCGGCTACGACCCGCGCCGGGTCACCGCCGGTGGCGACGTGATCGTCGTGACGGTGAACTACCGGCTCGGCGCGCTCGGGTTCCTCAGACACGCCTCGCTGCGTGACCCGTACGCGGGCAACTTCGGCATCGCCGACCACCAGGCGGCGCTGCGGTGGGTGCGGAAGAACATCGCCGCGTTCGGCGGGGACGACCGCAACGTCACGCTGTGGGGCGAGTCCGCGGGCGGGTTCAGCGTCTGCGCACAGCTCTCCTCGCCGGCCGCGCGCGGCCTGTTCGACAAGGCCATCGTGCACAGCTCGCCGTGTGGCAACGACTTCCTCACCCGTCGCGAGGCCGACAGGCGCGGACGTGTCGCCGCCGCCGACCTGGGCTGCAAGGACGTGGACGACGTCGCGGCCTGCCTGCGCGACGTGCCGGTCGAGAAGATCGCCGAGCTGTACTTCGACGGCATCGGAGCGTTCAGGAACGTGGCGAGCGCGCCCTGGGTCCCCACGTCCGGCACCTCGCCGATCCCGCTGCAACCGCTGGCGGCGGCGCGCACCGGCCTGGCGAACGACGTGCCGCTGATCCACGGCGGCACCCGCGAGGAGATGCGTGCCCACGTCGCCCAGCAGTACGACGGTGCGGGGAAGCCGATCACCGCGGCGCAGTACCCGACGGTCGTCGAGAAGACGTTCGGCGGCGACGCGGGGAAGGTGCTCGCGGAGTACCCGCACACCGACTTCGCCTCGCCCAGCATCGCGCTGGCGACCGCGCTGTCCGACGAGGGCGGGCTGGTGGGCGCGTGCTCGCAGCTGCCGTACGACGCCGCGGCGAACCGCCGGGCGCCGGTGTACGCCTACGAGTTCGCCGAGCCCACGGACGACGTCGAAGGTGACATGCCGCTCCTGTCGTCACACGGTGCGGACATCCCCTACTTCTTCGACAGCTACCTGCCCGGCCCGCCCAAGCCGCCGTTCTCCGAGGCGAGGCAGGCACTGGCGGACGACCTGATCGCCAAGTGGACGGCGTTCGCACACACCGGCAGGCCGGGCAGCGGCTGGACCCGCTACCGCGACGGAGTCGCCCTGTCGTTCCACAGCGAGCGCAGCGGTCCGGTGAACGTCGCCGCCGAGCACCGCTGCCGGTTCTGGCGTTCGCTCTGAGGGACGTGTCGGGCCGACAGCACAACGCCGTGAGGGGCACCCTCACCGTGTCATGACACGGTGAGGGTGCCCCTCACGGGTTACGGACGCGAGGAAGCGGTGTAGCCGCAGCAGGTCAGATGACCTTCTTCTCCTTGAGGAAGTCCTCGGCGACCTTGTCGACGGGCAGGCCGTCGACGTCGATCTGTGCGTTGAGGGTGCTCATCTGCTTGTCGGTGAGCAGCTTGCTGAGACCGGTGAAGAGCTTGTCGTAGTCCGCGGAGTTCTTGTCGTAGACCTCCTTGCGGATGGTCACGGCGATGTTGTACGCGGGGAAGAAGCCCTTGTCGTCCTGGAGGACGGTGAGCTTCTTGCCGACGATCTGGCCGTCGGTCGCGAAGACGACCGCGAAGTCACACGGGTCGCCCTTGCCGACGGTCTCGTACACGAGGCCGAAGTCGAGCTGCTTGACCTGGTTACGCGGCAGCTTGAAGCCGTACGTCTTCTCGACGCCTGGCAGGCCGTCGTCGCGGCTGATGAACTCCGAGGCGGTGCACAGGTTGGCGGCCGCGGGGTCCTTCTTCGCCAGCGCGGCGTAGTCGGAGACGGACTTCACGCCGTACTTCTTCACGGCGTCCTGGTTGGCGGCGAGGGCGTAGGTGTTGTTGGCCTTCGCCGGTGCCAGCCAGACGATGTTGTTCTTGGCGTCGGCTTTCTTCACGGCCTCGAACTGCGCGTCGGATCCGGCGACGGGCTTGGTGTTCTTGAGGATGTTGATCCAGCCGGTGCCGGTGTACTCGTAGTAGAGGTCGACCTTGCCGCTGGTGAGTGCGGCACGGACGACCGGTGTGCCGGTCAGCTTCGTCTCGTCCTTGACCGTCGCGCCGGCGGCTTCGAGGGTCTGGACGAGCATCTTGCCCAGCAGCACCTGCTCGGTGAACTCCTTCGACCCGACCGTGACCTCCACGCCGGAGAGGTCGACCGAGCTCGCGAGCGAGCCCTCGTCGGCCTCGGTGGCGCCCTCGCCGCCACCACCGCCGCATCCGGCGACTGCGGCCAGGCTGAACGCGGCCACGACGACCGCAGCCCATCCTCGAACTGCTCGTGATTGACGTCGCATGGCTTGTCCTATTCCGTGTACGTCGTTTCCGTATGCCGTCAGATCCCCCTCGGGGTCAACAGCTCTTCGATCACACCGGCGACGTAGTCGACGGCGAGTGCGAACAACGCGGTCATGATGCTGCCCGCGATGATGACCGGCATCCGGTTCTGCACGATGCCGGAGTAGACGATCTGGCCGAGGCCGCCCGCGTTGGTCAGTACGGCGATCGTCGCCGTGCCGACGTTGATGATCAGGGCGGTGCGGATGCCCGCCAGGATCACGGGCACCGCGAGGGGCAGCTCGATGCGGAACAGCACCCGCAGCTTGCCCATGCCCATCGCCGTCGCGGCCTCCTTGACGTCCGGGTCGACCTGCCGGAGCCCCACCATCGTGTTGCGCAGGACGGGCAGGACGGCGTAGAGCACGAGGGCCACGATGGCGCCCTTGAAGCCGATGCCCCACGTCAAGGCGAGCAGCACGAGCACGCCGAGGGTCGGGACGGCCTGGCCGAAGTTGGCGAGCGCGAGGAAGAACGGGACCGTCGGCCTGGCGAACGGCCGGGTCAGCAGGATGCCGAGCGGCACCGCGACCACGATGACGATGACGGTCGACAGTGACACCAGCTGGATGTGGCGCACCACCGACAGCTGGATCGACTCGGCGCTGAGCAGCCGGCGCTCGATGCTGTCGAGATCCGCGGTCTGCAGCCACAGGTACATGACGGCGCACACCGCGAGGATGAACAGCGGCATCGCCGCGAAGCGCCCGGTCCTGGTGAGCCCCGACCTGCGCGTGGTGAGTCGGCCCTCGGACAGGCCCGCGAAGGCGTTGCCGGCATCGGCCGACACCGACGGTGCGACGGTAGCGACGCCACCTCTGCGGTCAGACACGGAGGCCTCGGGACGTGGTCAGTCGGTTGACGAGGACGAACGTGGCGTCGAGGAGCAGGCTGAGGACGACGACCCCGAGCGTGCCCGCCACGGCCTCGTGGATCGCCACCGGGCTGCCGACGCGGCGCAGTCCGTCGAGGATCAGCACGCCGAAGCCCGGGCCACTGACGACGGCTCCGAGAGTGGCGATGCCGACGATGATCATCGTCGAGACGCGGACGCCGGTGACGATGACCGGCATCGCCAGCGGCAGCTCGACGCGGAACAGCCGGCTCCAGCGGCTCATGCCCATGCCGGTCGCCGATTCCACGATCGCGGGGTCGACGCCCCGCAGCCCGGTGATGGTGTTGCGCACGATCGGGAGTAGCGAGTACAGCGTCAGCGCGACGATGACCGGTGGCTGGCCGAGTCCGACGACGCCGACGAGCAGCGCGTACAGGGCGAGGGACGGGATGGTCAGGATCAGGCCGGTCAGCCGGGTGATCCCGCCGCCGAGCGTGGGGCGCCGGTACAGGCCGACGCCGAGGGCGATCCCGATGACGGTGCCCAGTGCCATGGAGATGAGCACGACCTGGAGATGGCCGAGACCGTGCACGAGGAGATCCTGGTGGTAGTACTGCAGGTACTCCACGAAGGTCATCGCCGGTCCTCCACGGCCTGCGACCGTCGCGGGCCTGCCCACCGCGGCGCCTCATGCGCCGTGGTTCCTCGCCGCCCAGCATTCCACATGGCGCTGCCGGGTTCCGCAGCGTTCGGTACCAATTGGGTACACGGGTCGGACCCTGGGCATCGATCCGGTCACCCGGACGATGCGTCAGCGGTAGCCGGTGACGTCGGCGGGCTTGCCCGGGTCCTGCACCTCGACCATGTACCGCCACGCGTCCGGTCGGCTGCCGTCGACGTCGGTGAACCCGTATACCTGTGCCAGCTGCCCGCTGGACAGCGACCTTCCGTGCCAGCGCGCCACGTCGGGATCCTGGGCGAGTGCCGCCACTGCGCGCCCGACGTACGCCGGGCTCTCGGAGATCGCGAAGTGCGGCACCCGTTCGGTCGCGTCGTGCCAGTTCGCCTCCGTGACGCCGAACCCCTCGAGCATCGCCTCGGAACGCAGCCACCCCGGAGTCACCAGCGTCGCGGTCGCGTCGCGGTCGCGCAGCTCGTGGGCGAGCGCGAACGCCATGCGGCTCACGGCCGCCTTCGCCAGGTCGTAGAAGAACGAGACCCGGTAGTTGGTCGCGTTGTACTCGTCCGTCCCGTCGGTCACCTCGACGACGAGGCCGCCGGGTGTCCGCAGCAGCAACGGGATCGCGACGTGACTGGTGATGGCGTGGGTGTCGACGGCCACGTGCAGGGAGTGCAGCCCGTAGTCCAGGTCCGACTCCCAGACGGTCGCGTCCCACTCCATCCGGGTGGCGCCGAAGATGTTGTTCACGAGCACATGCAGGGCGCCCTGTTCGTCCTCGATGCGCGCCACCAGCGCCCGCACCTCGTCGGGCACGAGATGGTCGACGCGCACCGCGATCCCGCGCCCGCCCGCCTCGTCGACCAGGGCCGCGGTCTCCTCGATCGTCTCCGACCGGTTCATCTCCGACCGCGCCGACCCGCTCGTCCGCCCGGTGACGTAGACGGTGGCGCCGGCCGCGCCGAGCTGGACGGCGATCCCCCGCCCCGCTCCGCGGGTCGCGCCGGCGACCAGCGCCACCCTGCCCGTCGATGCCGACATGCGCATGCTCCTCTCGCTGAAATCATACGGTGTCTGGTTTTGATACCATACGGCGTATGGCAGCGAGGGGCAAGCCGCGCGAACGCCGTCCCGGTCGCCCTCGTGCCGGGGAGCGACGACTCGACCGGGAGGCGATCCTCGAGGCGGCCCTGCGCATCGTTGACGACGACGGGCTCGAGGCCCTGAGCATGCGCCGGCTCGCCTCGGCACTCGGAGTGAACCCGATGTCGATCTACCACCACCTGCCCGGCAAGGCGGCGGTGCTGTCGGGTCTGGTGCGCGAGGTGTTCGCCCAGGTCTCGGTCACAGTGCCCACCGACGACGCGTCGTGGCAGGACCGCCTGAAGCACGCCGCGCGCGCGTACCGCGGTGTCCTGCGCACGCACCGCAACCTCGCGCTGCAGATCGTGTCCGACACCGCCGCGGTGTCCGACTCGCTCGTCGTGGCCGGGGAGCCGTTCTACGAGGCGCTCGAGCGCGCGGGACTGCCACCGAGGTCGGTCGTCGACGGCGTCAACACGCTCGTGGACTTCATCCACGGGTTCATGCTGGGCGAGGCGTCGAGCACGGAGGAGACGTTCGACCTCGGACCCGACCTCCTCGAGCGCGTACGCCAGCTGCCGCCGGGCGCCGCACCCGCCCTGACCCGGGTGACCGAGGCGCTCGGCGAGGACGGCCTGCGCTACGAGTTCGACGCGGGGTTCGAGTCCGGCCTCGACATCGTCGTCAGGGGCATCGAGGCGGGCGTCGTCTCGAACCGGTGAGCGCGGTTGTCCGCCGTGTAGGCGTGGTCGGTGAGGCCTCGGCGTGGATGTCGCGGGAGACTGAGCCGGTGAGCGTGTACTTCCGGCTGCTCGGGCCGTTGCGGGTGACTCGCGACGGCCGGGAGGTGTCGTTGCCGGCGGCCAAGGAGCGGGTGGTGCTCGCCGCACTGTTGCTCGCGGCCGGGCGCGCGGTGTCGGTGGAGCAGCTGATCGACAGCGTGTGGGGAGACTCGCCGATCGCGACCGCCCGCCAGTCGCTGGCGGTGTACGTCTACCGGCTGCGCAGCGCGGTCGGCGAGGAGCTGATCGTCAGCGCCGGCAACGGCTACCGGGTCGACGTCTCGCGGTGTGGTCTCGACCTCGCCGACTTCGACGCGCTCGTCGAGGAGGCCGGCGAGGCGGAGGGTCGTGGCGATCTGCCGGTGGCGGTGGCGAGGTTGCGTGCGGCACTGGGCCTGTGGCGCGGTGACCCGTTGGACGACGTGGCGTCGGACGTGTTGCATCGGCACGGGGTGGCGGCGTTGGCGGAGCGCCGGCTCGGTGTGGTGGAAGGGATGGCGGGGTGGGAGATCGCGCTCGGTCGGGGGCGGGACACGCTCGTGGAGCTGCGGCGGCTGGTGGCCGCGCACCCGTTGCGGGAGCGGTTGTGGGCGCTGCTGATGCGGGCGTTGGTTGCCGAGGGTCAGCAGGCGGGGGCGTTGGCGGCCTATCGCGACATCACCTCGCGGCTGGCCGAGGAGCTCGGTATCGACCCGGGTGCGGAGCTGCGCGAGGTGCACCAGGCGATCCTCACCGGCACGCTCGAGTCGTCCCCGGCGACGACGGGTGACACGTCCGCGACGGTGTCGGTGCGGCCGCGTCAGCTGCCGGCGCGGCCCCTCGGGTTCGTCGGCAGGCAACGGCAGGTCGCGCGCCTGCTGTCGTGGTTCGAGCGGGACGGCCACGCAGTTGCGGTGGTGTCGGGTCCGCCAGGGGTGGGCAAGTCGGCGCTCGCGGTGACGGTCGGCCATCTGCTTGCCGAGCGGTTCCCCGACGGGCAGCTGTTCGTCGACCTGCGCGGGTTCTCCGCAGAGCAGGCGCTCCAAGCGACCGATGTGCTGCCGCGGTTCCTGCGTGCGCTGGGGATGCCGGCCGACGAGGTGCCGGTGGAGGTGGACGAGCAGTCTGCGGCATTCAGGTCCGCGACGGCCGGCATGCGGGTGCTGGTGGTGCTGGACAACGCTGCCACGCCGGAGCAGGTCCGTCCGCTGCTGCCGGGTGGGCGGGAGTGCGGGGTCATGGTCACCAGTCGTGACCGGTTGCACTCCCTGGTGGCGATCGACGGGGCGAGGGCGTTGGCACTCGACGTGCTGGGGCTCGACGAGGCCACCGCGGTGCTGGCGGCGCAGACCGACGCCGGCCGGGTCACCGCGGAGTCCGAGGCGGTCCGCCGGATCGCGGAGCTGTGCGGTCGGTTGCCGCTGGCGCTGCGTGTCGCGGCGTCGCATCTCGCGCTGAGCCCGCACGAGCTGGTGTCCGACTACGCGGCCGAGCTGGATCGTGGTGGGCGTCTCCACCGCATCTGGGCCGGTGACGACGGCCTCTCGGTGACCGCGGCGTTCCAGCTGTCCTACGCAGCTCTCGACGTCGACGCGCGGCGGGTGTTCCGACAGCTCGGCCTGGTACCAGGACCGGGCTTCACCGTCGACTCGATCGTCGCGCTCACCGGTGGGGCGGACGTGCGACGGCACCTGGAGATCCTCGAGTCCGCGAGCCTCGTCCACCGCCAGGTGCCCGGCCGGTACCGCATGCACGACCTGGTCCGCGACTTCGCCGGGCACCAGGCCGAGACCGAGGACGGCGCCGCTGCGTGCACCGACACACGACAGCGCCTCTTCGACTGGTACGTGGCGAAGGTCGACGCCGCGCTCGTCCCCCGGTTCCCGAACGTGTACCGGCTGCCACGTGCGGCACCCGACGAGACGATGGTCGAGCAGACCGAGGTGGGCTGGATCGAGGACGAACTGGCCAACCTCACGGCCGCCGTCAGCCACTGCGTCGAGCACGGGCCGTATGCGGCCGCCTGGCACCTCACCGACGCGCTGCGCCAGTACCTCTACGTCAGCGGAATCCGCTCGGAATGGGCGACCATCGTCGGCCTCGCCCAGCCGCTCGCGGAGCGTGAGGCAGGGCCGCGTGTCAGGGCGGCGATGCTCCTGGCGCACGCGACGCTCATGAGCGAGACCCTCGAACGGGACGAGGCACTCGTCTCGGTCCGCGGCGCCGCGGACCTCTTCGCGGCCGCGGGCGATCACTACGGCGAGGGCATCGCCCGCCGGGACATGTGCATCCAGTACGCGAACGCGTCCCGCCACGACGACGCCCTCGCCGCCGGAGAGCGGGCGCTGGAGATCTTCACCGCACACGGTCACGGGTCGGCCGTGGCGATGATGACCAGGAACCTCGCGCTCCTCGAGTCGGAGATGGGCAGGCTGACCGACGCCGTGGCCGACTGCGAACGGCTCCTCCGGCTCGACGACGGCACCGAGGACGTCGGGAGCCGTGCGCGGATCCGATCCCTCCTCGGCTACTCCCTGCGCCGGGTGGGCAGGCTCGCCGAGGCGCGTGCCCACCTCGACGACGCCGTCGCTCTGTTCGACGAGTCCGACCACCGGCTCGCCGCTACAACGGCCAGGTGCGACCTCGCCCGCTGCCTGTGCGATGCCGGCGACTACGACTGCGCCAGAACGCTCGCGGACGAGGCGATGGCGGGCGCGGATCGCGACCACGACCGCGAGAACCACGTGGAGGCGGGCGCCGTACTCGCCGAGATCGACGTGCGGAGCCGACCCCCGTCGCAGTGGCGCTTCACGGCCCCGTCGGCCGAGGAGATGGAGCCGTTCGTCGGCCACCCGCTGTACTTCCGCTGGCTCGACGTCGTCGGCTGGGCGGCCCTGTTCCGCGGCGACCACGACAAGGCGCTGGAGGTCGCCACGCACACCCTCGCTCCGGCACGGGAAAGCTCGGTACGCCTTGCCGGTGACGCGGCGCTGACCGTGCTCACCGCGGCGCTCGTCGGGCTCGGCCGTGCCGGCGAGGCGATCGAGCGCGGCACCGAGGCGCTCCGGCGGCACCGTGAGACCGGCTACCGGCTCCGCGAGGCCCGTACCCTCTGCTCTCTCGGCGACGCGTGCCTCGCCGCCGGTGACTCCACGGCAGCCCGCGGACACTGGGAGCAGGCGCACGAGGTCTACACGGCGATAGGCACCGCCGAGGTGGCCGAGGCGTCGCGCCGACTGGGCTCCTGACCGGCTGGTCCCGCCGCGCAAGCGGAACGCCGACGGCGCGCAACCGGCCGCCGGTTGGCTGACCGTCCACATCGGACCGCTGCCGCCGCCACCCCGGCCCGCCGGTGAGCTGACACGCACAGCCGTCGGTCGGGGTCATCCGGACCTTCCATCCGCCGCCGTCTGCCAGGAGCGGCGGAGCGGTATCCCGCCATGGGAGAATCGCGCGGTGTCGACGGTCGAGGGTCAGGCGCCCGCGCCAGCACGAGCCCTGGTCCTCCATGACGTCGCCGAGCGGGTGCCGGCGGCGGGCGGCGACGACTGCGTGCGCCTCGGTGTCGACGGTGTCGACGGCGCGGGCAAGACCGTGTTCGCCGGCGAGCTCGCCACCGTGCTTCGCGAGCTCGGACGCCACGTCGTACGCGTCTCGGTCGACGACTTCCACCATCCGCGCGCGGTCAGGTACCGGCGTGGCAGGACCTCGCCCGAGGGCTGCTGGCTCGACTCCTTCGACTACGCGCGGCTGCGCGCCGACGTGCTCGAGCCGCTGGGTCCCGGCGGCTCGCGCCGCTACCGTCCGGTCGCGCACGATCTCGTCACCGACGAGCTCGTCGAGTCACCCGTCCACCTCGCTCCGCCGGGGGCGGTGCTGGTCGTGGACGGCCTGTTCCTGCACCGCGACGAGCTGCGCGACGCGTGGGAGATGACGGTCTTCCTCGACGTGCCGTTCGCCGAGACCGCACGTCGCATGGCCGACAGGGACGGCACGAACCCGGATCCACGGCATCCGAGCATGCGCCGGTACGTGGAGGCGCAACGCCTCTACGTCGCCGCGTGCGCGCCTCGGCGCCGCGCCACACTCGTCGTCGACAACACCGATGTCGACGCACCCGAGCTCGTCGAAGCGAGGTAGCGAGAGATGTCGTCGTCGCGTACGGGTCGGCGCCGCTGGCCGTGGGTGGTCGCGGGCCTCGTCGTCGTGTCGGCAGTCGCGGTCGGCGCGATAGTGGCGGTGTACCCGGTGGTGGCGTCCACCTCCTGTCCCTGGTGCTATGGCATGACGAAGGTCCATCCCCGGCTCTACGTCGACGACGGCTCGTCGCGGGCCGATCGGCGGCGGGTGGTCGCCGCTGTCGCCGCCGCGAACGCGCGCGTCACGGCCTTCTACGGCACGCGCGAGAGCGCACCGCGCGTGCTCGCGTGCACGACCGTCGGATGCTACGAGCACATCGGCGGCGGGCGGGAGCGGGGCGTCGCGGTGCTCAACCGTGCCGTCATCCTGTCGCCGCGCGGGCTCGACCCGGTCATCGCGTCGCACGAGATGTCGCACGTCGAGCTGCACCGCAGGCTCGGGTCGGGCGACGACGTGCCGCAATGGTTCGACGAGGGACTCGCCGTCCTCGTGTCCGGCGACCCGCGGTACCTGCGGCCCGCGTCGGCTGCGGACCGGTGTCGGGTCGAGCCGGGTCGCGACCTGCCGGTGACGCTCGACGAGTGGCTGCATGCCGCCGGGAACGACGCGGACGTCTACGCCAGGTCCGCGTGCCGGGTGAGCCGGTGGGTCGACGCGAACGGCGGACCGCGTGCCGTCCTCGACCTGGTGGACCGGCTGCAGAGCGGCGAGCGCTTCGCCGACGTGGTGCCGGACTGACCCAGTCGGCGTATCACGTCAGGGCTTTGTCAGGGGCGTGTCCTGGTGTTGTCGGTGGTTCCTCGCCCCTCCGTGAACGACGCTGGCCGGCAGGGCCGACGACCACGGAGGGTGACATGGGTGGGATGACGATCGAGCAGTTGCGTGAGCGGACGCGGGGCGACGTGATCACCCCCGAGACGGCCGGCTACGACGAAGCGCGCAGGGTCTACAACGGGATGATCGACCGGCGACCCATGGTCGTCGTCCGCCCCGTCAACGCCGGCGATGTCCGGGCGGCCGTCGACTTCGCGAGGGAGAACGAGCTCGACCTCGCCGTACGCGGCGGTGCGCACAGCGTGCCCGGCTTCGGCACCTGTGACGACGGTGTCGTCGTCGACCTCTCCGCCATGCGGGGTGTGCGCGTCGACCCGGCCGCGCGGACGGCGCGTGCGGAGGGCGGCGCGACCTGGGGTGACTTCAACGCCGCGACCCACGCCTTCGGGCTCGCCACGACCGGCGGCATCATCTCCACCACCGGCGTCAGTGGTCTCACCCTCGGCGGTGGCATCGGCTATCTCGCCCGCGGGCACGGGCTGTCCTGTGACAACCTGCTCTCCGCCGACGTCGTGACGGCGGACGGTCAGTTCGTCACCGCGAGCAGCAGCGAGCATGACGACCTCTACTGGGCGTTGCGTGGCGGCAGCGGCAACTTCGGCGTGGTCGTCTCGATGGAGTTCGCCCTCCACCCCGTCGCGACCGTCTACGGCGGTCCGATGTTCTTCGAGCTGGACGCCGCCCGGGACCTGTTGGACTTCTACCGTCAGTTCATGCCGACGGCACCGGAGCAGTTCGGTGGTTTCCCCGCGTTCCAGATCGCGCCGCCGCTGCCGTTCGTGCCCGAGAATCGCGCCGGCGAGCCGCTTGCGCTGTTCGTGGCGTGCTGGTCCGGGCCGATCGAGGAGGGCGAGCAGGCGCTCAAGCCGCTGCGCGAGGTCGCGCCGACGGTGGCCGAGCACGTCGGACCGATGCCGTACCCGGCGCTGAACAGTGCCTTCGACCCGCTGCTTCCGCCGGGGCTCCGGCACTACTGGAAGGCCAACTTCGTCAAGGAGCTCACCGACGACGCGATCGCCGCACACCTCGAACACGCGCCCGGGCTGCCGGCCCTGGAGTCCACCGTGCATATCTACCCCATCAACGGTGCGTGCCACCGGGTCGCGTCGGACGAGACCGCGTTCGCCTACCGGGACGCGAACTTCGCCACCGTGATCGCCGGGATGTGGCCGGACGAGGCAGACGACGACAAGGCGACCTCGTGGGTGCGCGACTACTACGCCGCCACCGCACCGCACTCGGAACAGGGCGGATACGTCAACTTCATGGCAGCCGACGACCAGGACCGGGTACGTGTCAACTACGGCGCCAACTACGACCGTCTCGTCGAGGTCAAGCGGAGGTACGACCCCGACAACCTGTTCCACCTGAACCAGAACATCACGCCGTAGAGGTCGTTTCGTGCGCTTCACCTCGGCGAGCGATTCCTCGATACTGCAGTGGTGAGCATGACTGAGACTCTGGACGCGATGGCGAACGCGCCGGGGCCGGCGGCGTGAGCCCGGATGGGGTGTCGCCGTCCTGGACGAGCGATCTGCGGGCGCGGCTCGATGAGCTGCTCGACGAGCACCGCGCGATGCTGCACGACAGTCTCGACGGGCTCACCGAGGAGGAGGCACGCCGCTCCCTCGCGCCCTCCCGCACGACCCTGCTAGGCCTGGTCAAGCACGTCACCTACGTCGAGCACGTCTGGTTCAACCAGGCCCTGACCGGCCGGAGCCTGCGAGACCTGGGTGCCCCGTCGACTCCGGACCGGTCCTTCATCCTGCGCAAGGCGGACACCATCGAAAGCGTCAGAGTCGCGTACGCCGCGGCCTGCGCCCGGTCACGGCGACTGGTCGCCGACCATGGCCTCGACGATGAGGTGACGGGGCGAGGTCCGCGCGCGTTGTGGGCCATCTATACACACATGCTTCGGGAGCTCGCGCAACACTGCGGGCATGCCGACATCCTGCGCGAGCAGGTGCTCGCAGCTCGGGAGTGAACCGCTACAGGTTCCGCGACGGCGGCGAGTACCTCGCTCGGGTCGGTGGCGCTCCACCCGGTACGGCGGTGGTCAGTGCCGGACGCTCGCGGTGAAACGGTAGTGGCCCGACCCGACGTGGCAGACCTGCTCCTCGCCGGTCCGCTCGACGCCCCGCACGTGTGGTGCGTCGTCGAGCACGTCGCCGCTCTCCCGGACGGAGTCGGGGTCGGCCGTCGGTACGTACACGGTCGCCTCCGCGCCGGGCGGAACGGTGACGTCGAGCGTGAAGGTGTCGCCGTCGACCTGCCAGCGCGACGCGAACCGCCCGCGCACCGAGTCGTACTCCGCCGAGGCGCGGGTGAGCGCACCGCCGACCCGTGGACGGACGACGGCCTCGCGCCACGCCACCGAGCCCGGCGCCTGGTCGAGGCCGGCGACACCGGTGTAGAGCCACTCGCCGACCGAGCCGAGCGCGTAGTGGTTGAACGAGTTCATCGCCGCGGACTGGGTGCCGCGGTCGGCCGTCCAGGCGTCCCAGCGCTCCCAGATCGTCGTCGCGCCGTTGACAACGGAGTAGCCCCACGACGGGTACGCGGTCTGGGCGAGGAGCGCGTGGGCGAGGTCCGCGCGCCCGTGCCCCGCCAGCGTCGGGCACAGCAGTGCGACGCCGACGAATCCCGTGGTCAGCCGGTTGCCCCGCTCCTCCACCGACCGGACGAGGTGACCGAACACGGCGTCGACGAGCCGGTCCGGCAGCAGGCCGAACGCGAGCGCGAGCAGCTGTCCGGTCTGCGTGCCGCCGTGGACGTGGCCGTCGTCGCCGACGAACTCCTCGACGAACGCCGACCCGATCTCCGCGGCCAACCGCGCGTAGTGCGCGGTGATCTCCGGACGTTCGAGCGCGGTGGCCGCCGCCGAGACCGTGCGCGCCGAGCGCGCGAAGTACGCGGTAGCCAGCACCTCGGGCGGCGTGGCCGCGTCGACCTGCAGCCAGTCGCCGTAGTCGTTGCCCCTGCGGTGCCGCCAGACGAGGTCGGGGTTGTGGCGGTGCACGTGGTCGACCCAGGCGCACATCGCGCCGAACGACAGGTCGAGCACGCGTCGGTCGCCGTACGTCCGGTAGAGGTGCCACGGGATCAGCACGCCACCGTCGCCCCACGCCGGTGCGCCCTCGCGGTCCAGGCAGCCGCAGACCTTCGGCGCCACGTCGGGGAAGGCGCCGCCGGCGTCCTGTCCCGACACGACGTCGCGCATCCACCGCGCGAAGAAGGCAGCGCAGTCGGCGTTGAGGCACGCGGTGGGGGCGAAGATCTGCGCGTCCGCCAGCCAGCCGAGACGCTCGTCGCGCTGCGGGCAGTCGGTGGGTACCGAGACGAAGTTGCCGCGCTGCCCCCAGCGGATGTTGGCCTGCAGCCTGGTGACGAGGTCGTCGTCGCAGCCGAACTCGCCGACGAACGTGGTGTCGCTGTGCAGCACCACGCCGGTGACGTCGTCGGCCCGCAGCTCACCGGGGTAGCCCGCCACCTCGACGTACCGGAACCCGTGCGTGGTGAACTCCGGCTCGAACACCTCCTCGTCCGCGCCAGTGGCGTAGTAGATGTCCGTCGCCTCGGCCGAGCGGAGGTTCTCGGTGTAGAGCGAGCCGTCGTCGGCGAGCAGCTCGCCGTGGCGCAGCCGGATCCGCTGCCCGGGCACCGCCCCGCGGACGGTGAGCCTGACCCGGCCCGCGATGTTCTGACCGAGGTCGACGAGGAACCCCTCGGGTCGCTGGACGACCGAGCGTGCGGGCAGCTCGGCGGTGACGCGTACGGGCTCGTCGCCGGTCGCGGTGAGCGTCGTGGTGTCGGTGCCGGCGACCACGGCGAACGGCCAGGCCGAGTCGTCGAAGCCAGGGCGGTCCCAGCCCGGTGTGTCGAGGCGCGCGTCGTCCTGCTGCCCCATGAGCAGGTCGGCGTACCTGATGCGTCCCTGCCGCTCGCGCCAGCCGCCGTCGGTGCCGATCACCTCGCGGACACCGTCGGCGCGGTCGAGGACGAGCTGCGCGAGGAACTGCGGCGCGGTGCCGTACTGCTGCGCCTGGTGCCGCGCGTCCATGCCGACGAAACCGCTCCACCAGCCGTCGGCCACAGTGGCGCCGAGGACGTTGTCGCCCTCGGCGAGCAGGTCGGTGACGTCGTACGTCTGGTACTGGATGCGGTGGGCGTAGTCGGTCCAGCCGGGGGTGAGCTCGTCGCGTCCGACGCGCACGCCGTTGAGCCTCAGGCGGTACACGCCGCGCGCCGTCACGTGTACCCTCGCCCTGCGCACGTCGCCTGCCGTGAACGTACGGCGCAGCTGCAACGGCGGCGGCAGGTACTCGCAGCGCAGCGAGCGGTCGTGGTCCTGGGGGACGGGGATCGGCGGCAGCGTCCTGGTGTCGCGCGCGATCCACACGGCCCGCCACTCGGCGGGGCTCAGCACCCCGGTCTCGAACCAGGAGCGCGCGCGCCCGGCGTCGTCACCCGCGGCGTCCCTGAGCCCGACCTCCCAGTGGTACCTGGTGTCGGACCGCAGCGCCGGGCCGGCGTACGCGACGCTCGTCCGGTCGTGCCCGGCGATCCAGCCGGTGTCCCACCCGGCCTCACTGCTTTCGTCCGCCCGGACGACCACCCGCGAGGCGCTCGGCACGGCCCCGCGTTCGGTGGACTCGAGCTTCCAGGAGAGCCGCGGGCACGGCTCGCCGACACCGAGCGGCGTGACGAGGAACTCGCAGCGCGGGTCGCGCGGTGTCAGTGTGTCGGGCGGCATGGCGATCCCGGGTCATCGGTTGGAACGTTTCAACGGCCGTTCGTCGGGAACTTAGGACGCGACGGCGACGGGTGTCAAGGTCGATGCCCCGACGCAGGTAGGTATGGCAGGGGTGTCGCTGTCTCGACGGAAGGATGTGCCGATGATGCTCGATCTCGAGCCCGCGACCCGCCGGGTGGCCGACCTCGTCGCCGGCGTGCCCGACGACCGGCTGACGGCGCCGACCCCGTGTCCGGACTACACCCTCGGCGACCTGCTCGCGCACGTCGACGGGCTGTCGTTCGCCTTCACGATCGCCGCGCGCAAGTCCGCCGCCGTACCCGGACCAGCGACCTTCGGGCAACGCGGCCGATCTCGGTGACGACTGGCGGACCCGCATCCCCCGGCGCCTCGCCGAGCTCGCCGAGGCCTGCCGCGATCCTGCCGCCTGGGAGGGCATGACCCGGGCGGGCGGCCTCGACCTGCCCGGCGAGGAGCCCGCCGAGGGCCTCTTCGGTCCGCCAGTCGAACCCGGCCGGGACGCCTCCCCGCTCGACCGGGTCGTCGCGCTCGCCGGTCGCGACCCGGCCTGGCCCGGAGCCACCGGCCGGTAGGTCATGCGAGGTCGAGCAGCATCACCGGGTCGGGGCGGTTGTGGTGGGCCACCCTCTCACCGCACTGTGTGCTTCCGGTGGCATGAGACGTCCGCACCAGGTACAAATGTGGCAACCAGCGGAGCTACCGGCAGGCCCTCCCAGCACGCGTGGCTTCGACACCACACGCACGTTCAGAGAGGCGAGCCAGTGGTGGACGCTCATCAGGGGGAACAGAGCGGTTCGGTGACCACGCTGGTGGCCGAGGTCTACCAGCTGCTCGTCGGCACCGAGAGCCTCGACGAGCTGCTCGAGGAGCTGGCCAGACTGGCCGCCGACGAGATCGACCGCGAGCTGTCGTGCGGGCTGACGGCGCGGACCGACGGCAAGCCGGTGACGGTGGCCAGCAGCGACGAGCTCGCCGAGCGGCTCGACCAGATCCAGCACACCACCGGAGTCGGTCCAGGTCAGGACGCGATGGACACCGGCGAGCCGGTCGAGGTGACCGATCTCGACGAGGCCGGGCGGTGGAAGGAGTGGCAGGCACGGGGGCGGTCGGTCGGCCTGGAGAAGTCGCTGTCGATGCCGCTGATGATGAACGAGCGCACCCTGGGCGTCCTCAACCTGTACTCGATCAGTGCCGTCGACTTCACCGAGGACGACCGGGAGGAGGCCGAGCGGTTCGCGGCCCAGGCCGCGGGTGCGCTCGCGGTGGGAGTGCGGATAGCGGAGCAGGCCGACCTCGCCTCTCACCTGGCGACTGCCCTGGAGTCCCGCGGGGTGATCGACCAGGCCAAGGGCATCCTCATGGCGCGGGAGCGATGCACCGCAGACGAGGCGTTCGTGATCCTGCGGACGACGTCGCAGCAGCGCAACACCAAGCTCAGGACCGTCGCCCAGGACCTCGTGGACCGGATCTCCAGGCCGCCGATCTCGTGACGGTCCACCCGGACGGCGCGGCCCCTCACGGCGGCGAACCCGGTGATCCACCCGTCTTCACTGGGCGCGTCGGGCTCGTGGGGACGGGGAGGGACGCATGTCCGTTGTCGAGGAGTTGGTCGCCGAGGTCGGCTCGGCGCACGGGCGACGGCTGACGGTCCGCGGCCGTTACCCGAGCGGCCGCCAGGGCGGCGCGTGGTCCGTGGTCGACGGCGACGGTGCCGCGGCGGTCCTGAAATGGGGACGCGACCTACCGGCGCCGCGGATGCGGGAGCTCGCCGGGGCGGTCGCGAGCGCGCGGGCCGCCGGGTATCCGACACCGGCCTGGCTCGCGAGCGGGGTCACGTCCGGCGGCTCCTGGTACTGCCTGCAGGACGTCGCGCCCGGGGTGCCGTCGACGCCGCTGACCCCGGCCACCGTGCCGCTGCTCGTCGAGGTGCTCGAACGCCAGGCGGGTCTCGCGCCGGACCTCACGTTCGACTGGAACGAACAGGTCCGCGCCATGGTCTCTGGTGCGGACGGCGACGGGCACAAGCGCGCCGTCCGCGCACTCGGCCCGGAGGGGCGGGCGCTCGTCGAGCGGTACGACGACCTCCTCGCGGCGTACGACCGGGTCGAGCTCCCCGCCGGTGACCTGGTGCACGGCGACTTCAACACCTGCAACGTCCTGCTCGACGGCGGGACGGTCAGCGGCGTCATCGACGTCATGGCGCTCGGCGTGGGCAGCAGGGTCGTCGACTACGCGTGCCTGCTCCGCGAGGCGTACGTCGAGGGCTACGGCGACGGTGTCACCCGTCGCCTGCACGAGGCCGCCGCGGTCGTCGCGGGACCGGCGCCGCTCGCCCTGTGCGTCGCGGCGACGGCGTTCTTCATCGTCGGGTTCAAGCGCCGCCACGAACCGGACGCGCTGCCGCGAGTACTCACCCGCCTCCACCACCTGGCCGACGCCCTCGGCGAGGCGGGCCCGTGAGGGGCACCCTCACGAGTGAGGCCGCGTGGCCGTCGCGGTCAGGCAGAGCAGGGTCTGGCCCTTCTTCGTCGTCGCGGTGGTCGGCTCGGCCGTGAACCCCTGGGCCGCGAGGACGCCGGTCACCGTGCGGGCCACCTCGTCCGCCTTCGCCGCGGTTGGCGGCTCGTAGCACAGGTACAGCGCGCCGGCCGGTGCGAGGAGTGTGCGGGTGAGCGCCAGCTCCGCAGCGGCGTCGCCGGTCCAGAACAGGTTCACGTTGACCGCGAAGATCTTGTCGACGCAGAGCCCGGCCGGGTCGAGGTCGGCGAACGCGCAGGTGCGGAACGACGCCTTCCCCCCGGCGATGTGCGGCTCGTTCGCCTCGATGGCGGCGTCGATCGCGACCGGTGAACGGTCGACGGCCAGAAGGGTGCCGATGTCGAGGCGGTTGCACACGAGCGGCACGGCGATGCCGCGTCCGCAGCCGATCTCGAGCAGCCGGTCGGCGGGCTCGACGGCGAGCCTCTCGATCGTCCAGTGCAGCCGTTCGGGTATCCGCCTCGCCACCGGATCAACCTCACTCGCCGGGCGATAGCGTGCTCGGTGGAACGAGGAGGTGGACGGTGCCGAATCCCGCGGACCTCCTCGCCCTGTGACCCCGCCGCTCGCCTGCGTCGGCGCGCTGGTCCGCGACGGGCGGAACCGGGTCTACGCCCAACGCCGCACCGCGGAGCGCCGCCTGTTCCCCGGGATCTGGGACATCGTCGGCGGCCACGTCGAGCCCGGCGAGACGCCCGAGGCGGCGTTGGCACGCGAGATCGAGGAGGAGACCGGTTGGACGCTGCGCCGCATCGAGGCCGTCGTCGCCGACTGGGAGTGGGAGTACGACGGCGTCGTGCGGCACGAGCTCGACTACCTGGTGGACGTCGACGGCGACCTCGACGCACCGCGACTCGAGGAGGGCAAGCACGACGCGTCGGCGTGGGTCGGTCCCGGTGACCTGGAGCTGATGATGGTGGGCAGGACGGACGGTGACCGCAGGCTGCGCGATCTCGTGGCGATGGCCGTCCGCACGCGCCTCACCGACCGACTCCGGCTCGAGCCCGCGAGACCCGGGCACGCCGCCGACCTGCGCCGGCTGCACCTCGACGAGGCCGTCGCGTACTGGCACGGTGGCGCGTGGAGCGAGGAGGACGCCGCGACCCGGGCGGCCGACCTGGCGTCGGCGTGGGAGGCCGACGGCGTCGGCAAGTGGCTGGCATACGCCCGCGACACCGGCGAGCTCGTCGGCCGGGGCGGCCTGTCGTACGTCGACGTCGACGGCGACCGTCGCCTCGAGGTCGGCTGGACCGTGCGATCCGACCTGTGGGGACGCGGCTACGCGACCGAGATCGGTCGGGCGGCACTCGCCTTCGCATCCGCGGAGCTCGGTGCGGACGAGGTCGTCGCCTTCACCGAACGGCACAACGCGCGGTCGAGAGCGGTGATGGAACGGCTCGGCATGCGGTACGTCCGTGAGCTCCGCCGACCGGGTCTCGTCGAGGGACGCGACGGCGTGCACGACGACGCGCCGTTCGCGCTCTACGTCGCTCCCCGCGCTACGCCGGGATGATCGCGCGGATGATCGCGCGGAGGTCGTCGTCGGGCAGGGCGTCGTCGTGGACGAGTGCGTCGAGCAGGACGCCGTCGAGCAGGGCGGTGATCGCGCGGGCGGCGCGGGCGTCGACGTGCCGGGCGAGTGCGGCGCGGGTGACGAACGCCCAGGCGCGCGCGGCGTCGACGACCGCGGGCCGGCGCAGGGCGGTGACGTACAGGTCGTACGACACGGTGGTGCGGTGCCGGTCCGGCCCGAGCGCCGTGCGGACGAGGTCGCAGATCGCCTCGGCGAGGTCGGTGCCGTCGCGCTCGATCCCCTCCGACCACGCGGCGAGGTCGCGACGGTACTCCTCGACGGCCTGCTCGGTGGCGGTGACGAGGAGGTCGTCGAGACCGGAGAAGTGGTAGGTGGTCGAGCCCAGCGGGACGCCGGCGGTGTCGGCGACGGCGCGGTGCGACAGCGCCGGGACACCGCGATCGAGCACGACCTGCCAGGCGGCCGCCGCGATACGGTCACGCCGGGTGGGGTCGGTCGGCCCCCGGGTCGTACGGGCGGGCATCAGTGCGCGCCACCACTGAGGTTCAACGCGATGACACCGCAGATGATCAGGGCCGTGCCGGCGAACTTCCAGGCGGTGGCGGGCTCGCCGAGGGCGATGATCCCGACCGTCGTGATGAGCGCGGTGCCGAGACCCGCCCACACGGCGTACGCCACGCCGAGGTCGATGGTCTTCAGCGCCTGGGCGAGCAGCACGAACGCGACCCCGTAGCCGGCTACGGTGCCGACGCTGGGCCAGAGCCTGGTGAATCCCTCGGTGAAGCGCAGGCACAGCGTGGCGACGACCTCGCAGACGATCGCCCCGGCCAGGAACAGGACGGGCATGTGGGACCTCCCTCGACACCGATATGTACGACCGTACACAAAGGTCGGTCACGGTGTCGAGGGAGGCGTGCTCGGGTCATCGAGCGGAGCCGGTGGCTACCGGGGCGGAGGGGTACCTTCCGGTCCGCGGTCGGTCGGCGTGTGCGGATCGGTGCCCGGACGCCGCTCGTCCTTGTCGATCGCGCCCTCGGCCTTCCGCCTGGCCGAGCGCATCTTCTTGTCGTACTTGCCGCCCGTCTTCTTGGAGACGATCTCCTCGGCCTTGTCGAGGCCCTTGCCGATCTCACCCCTGCGGCCCCGGGCAAGCTCTCGTGCCTTGTCAAGGAATCCCATGGCGACCCACCTCCTTCGATGTCACCTGGTCGGCACTGTGTCTACCGTTACCAACCCGCCTCGGAAGCAGCCGTCCAGGGAGGTCGAAGGCTTGCGGTTGTCGGCTGCTTCCGAGGCGATTGCTAACCGGGTCAAGCGGAGGTAAACATCTCGTCGTCGTGGTCCGGTTGTTCCGCGGCGAGACACGCCGCGATCTCGTCCGCGAGCCGCGGGGTCGCCGCGACGACGCCGCTCCACCGGCGGGTCAGGTCGACGTCGAGCTCGATCGGCCGGCCGAACGCGTCGCGGACCGCGCCGCCGGCGGCCTCGGCGAGCACCACCGCGGCGGCGAGGTCGACAAGGCGGTGGGTGTCGGTGCACGCGTCGGCGAAGGCGTCGGTGGCACCGGTCGACACGAGGGCGGCCTCCAGGCACGACGTCGACAGGATCCGTACCCGCGCGGCGCGGCGGGTCACCCGCCACCAGGCGGCCGACGCCTCCGCGTTGCCGGGATGTGGACGCAGCAGCGACACCGCCGCGCCGTCCAGGGAGGTGCGTCCGGTGGTACGCAGCACGGACGCGGGTCCTGACGACGGGCCGCCGCGGACCGCCCACCAGCGCCAGCCCGTCTCGTTCCACACGGTGAGCGCCTGGGTGAGCTCGCCGTCGACCGCGAGCGCACCGCTGAACGCCGACAGCGGCACGCCGGCCGCGGCGTTCGCCGACCCGTCGACCGGGTCGATCACCAGCGTGTACGCCGACCCGCGGTCGATCCAGCCCGACTCCTCGGTGAGGACGTTCGCGTCGGGCGTCGCCTCGAGGATCGCGTCCTCCACGATCCGGTCGATGCACATGGTGGGCGTGCCGTCCGCGCCCGGGCCGACCGTGGCCGCGAGCGCGTCGCGGTCGAGCCGTGCCCTTGCATCGTTCACCGCCGCGACGGCCACCTCGGCCGCGCGGAGGAGTGCGGGGTGCAGGACGTCGAGCTCCTGCGCTGTGGTGTTCATGCGCCCACCAGCTCCCGGCTGTCCGCGACCGACCAGGTCGAGCGCACAGTCGGCCAGCCGGCGTCCACGGTCACCAGCGAGAGGTCGGCGCGCGCGCCGACGGCCAGCCGCCCGCGATCGTCGAGCCCGGCGACCTGCGCCGGGCCCTCGGTCACCAGCCGCACCGCGGCGGGCAGCGTCGCCTGCCCCGTCCTGGTCAGGTGGAACGCGGCGCCGATCATCGTGAACGGCATGTAGTCGCTCGACAGGCCGTCGACGAGACCGTGCGCGATCAGCTCCGTCGCCGAGACGTTGCCGCTGTGCGAGCCGCCGCGCAGGACGTTCGGTGCGCCGGCGACGATCAGCAGCCCGTGCTCGCGCGCCGCGCGTGCGGCGGCGAGCGTCGTGGGGAACTCGGCGACGGTGACCGCCGACGCCGCCAGGTGCGCGACCTCCTCCGGCGTCACCGGGTCGTGGCCCAGCAGCCGGATCGTCCCCCGCCGCTCCACCAGCCAGCGCAGGGCGACCTCGCGGTGCCAGACCCGCGTGTCGCGGTCGGCGATCTTCGCCTGCACCGCCGCCTTCGCCGCGGCCTCGTCCTCGCTGGTGAGGTAGAGCCTGACGTACGCGTCGACGTCGCGGAACTGTCCCTGGCCCGGCGTGTGGTCCTCGTAGCTGACCAGCGGCGGGATGTCGACCTCGGCGTAGTGCCCGCGCAGCGTCTCGTCTAGCGCGGCCAGCCCCGCCGGGTCACGCGCGTCGAGCCGGAACAGCATCCGGTGGTCGATCTGCGCGAGTCCGTCGCGCACCCGCTCCCTGATGGCCTGCTCCCGCGCGAGCGCGCCGGCGATCGACCGGCCCTTCGCGTCGTCGCCGTAGAAGCCGGTGGCGTGGAACACGGTCGTGATGCCCGACGCGCGTACCCGTCCCTCGAAGCTGGCCAGCCCGAAGCCGACGTCGAACAGCACGCTCGGCCGCGGTTGGAGCTCCTTCTCCAGACCGTCGCTGTGGGTGTCGACGAGACCGGGCAGCAGGTACGCGCCGCGGCCGTCGAGCGCGCCCGGCGGCGCGGTGCCACCGGCGGTGATCTCGGTGACGACGCCGGCCTCGGTGACCACCGTCGCGTCGTCCAGCACCTCGTCCTGGAGAACCGCGCGGACGTTGCGGATCGCGAGACCACTGGTCACCGTGCCACCTCGAGCTCGTACGACGAGTCGTGCAGGATCTCGCGCGGCGGTCCTGTCGCCACCGCGCGCCCGCGGTCGAGCACGACGACGCGGTCGGCGAGCCGTTCGATGGCGTCGAGGTCGTGGAAGACCGAGAGCACGGCGACACCGGTGCCGGCGAGCCGTTCGACGAGCGCGAGCACGGCCTCGCGGTTGACCGGGTCGAGGGCCGAGACGGGCTCGTCGAGCAGCAGCAGCCGCGGCGGCGAGATGAGCCCCGACGCGAGGTTGACCCGCTGCTTCTGTCCGCCCGACAGGACGGTGGGGTACATCGCCCACAGCTTCGGCTCGATGTTCAGCTGGTCGAGCGCACCCTCGGCCGCCCGCCGCGCGTCCGCCGGTGGCATGCCGCGCGCGGCTCCGGCACGCGCCACGACGTCGACCGTCGCGCGTCGCGGCTCGGTCTTGAGGAACTGCGAGACGTAACCGATCTCGCGGCCGCGCAGGGCGGCGACCTCGGCGTCGGGCAACCGGGCGAGGTCGACCCGGGTGCCGTCGGCCCGGGTGAACATGACCTCTCCGCCGCCCGGCAGGTAGGTGCGGTAGACGCAGCGCAGCAGCGACGACTTGCCCGCGCCGCTCGCCCCGGCCAGCACGACGTGCTCGCCGGCCCGGACGTCGAGGTCGACGCCGTCGAGTGCGGGCACCCGACGACCGTCGATGGTGTGCAGGACGAACTCCTTGGTGAGTCCGCGGATCGACAGGACGACGTCGTTCAAGGGTTTCTCCTCATCCGCGGGCGGCCGCGACGAGCCGTTGGGTGTACGGGTGCTGTGGGTCCTCGAAGACCTGGTCGGTGAGGCCGGTCTCCACGACCCGGCCGTGCTGCATGACCGAGACACGGTCGGTGAGCATCTCGATCACCGCGAAGTCGTGGGAGATGACGAGTGCGGCGAGACCGAACTCCTCGAGCAGGCCGCGGATGAGGTCGAGCACACCGGCGGCCACCGAGGCGTCGAGTCCCGTCGTGGGCTCGTCGAGCAGGATGACCGGCGGGTTGTTCGCCAGTGCCTTGGCGAGCTGGACGCGCTGCTGCATGCCGCCGGAGAACGTGCGGACGAGGTGGTCCATCCGGGTCAGCGGCACGTCGGTGCGGCCGAGCAGCTCCGCGGCGCGTGCCCTGATCCTCCCGTAGTGGCGCCATCCCGCGGCGGTCAGCGGCTCGGCGACGTTGCCGCCCGCCGTGACGCCGAGCTCCAGGCCGGCGGCCGGGTCCTGGTACACGACCGAGAGCCGCGAGACGCGTAACCGGCGCCGTGCCGCGGGCGGGAGGTCGAGGATGCTCGTGCCGCCCCCGTCCACCGCGCCGAGGCGGGCCGTGCCGGCAGATGCCCTGTGGTCGCCGGCGATGCAGCGGACGACGGTGGACTTGCCCGACCCCGACTCGCCGACGATGCCGAGCGCCTCGCCGGGAGCGATCTCGAACGAGACGTCCCAGGCCGCGACGATCGCGCCGGTCGTGGGGCTGATGACGGTGTCGTGCTCGGGGCCGGTGCCCGCGACGGCGTCGGCGCCGCCCGGGCCGAAGATCCGGCCCAGGCCGTCGACCTTCAGGGCCCAGCCGGGTGCCGCGGCGGCGGCATCACGCCCCGGGGCTTCGGGTTCCGCGGTCAGGGTCACGATGTCTCCCGTTCGTCGTCTCGCGCGGCGGTGCGGCGGTCGCACCAGTCGGTGTCACTGCACATCCAGGTCTCGCTGCCGTCGGTCTTGGGCGTCGACACGAGGAACGCCTCCTCCGCGCCGCACCGCTTGCAGGTCGCCCCCGCCGTCCGCTCCACCTCGAACGGCACGTCCTCGAACGTCAGCGGCTCGACGGTCGTGTGCGGCGGGACGGCGTAGATGCGCTTCTCCCTGCCGGCGCCGAACAGCGTGAGGTGCTCCGACTCGTGCAGCTTCGGTACGTCCCAGCGCGGGATCGGCGTCGTCGCGATGACGTAGCGCCCGTCGACGAGGCACGGGTAGCCGGTCGACTTGGTGATGACGCCGTTGCGCACGATGTCCTCGTACAGCGCCACCCACATCCGCGAGTAGTCGGCCTCCGCGTGCATGCGCTGCTGCTCGCGCATGTCGCGCTCGACCCCGCGCAGCGGCTCCGGGACGGGCACCTGGAGCACGAGGGTCTGGTCGGCGCGCATCGGGTCCTCGGGGATCCGGTGCCGGCTCTGGATGATCGTGGCGGCACGGGAGTCCGACTCCTCCTCGCAGCCGGTGTGCCCGACGATGAGGCGGCGCAGGTTCACCGCGTTGACGCCCGCGTCGTCGCCCTGGTCGATCACCTTCACCTGGTCGTCGGGGCCGACGAGGCCGAGCGTCACCTGCAGGCCGCCCGAGCCCCAGCCGCGCGACACCGGCATCTCGCGGGAGCCGAACGGCACCTGGTAGCCGGGTACCGCGACGGCGGTGAGCGTCGCGCGGCGGATCTCGCGCTTGCTGACCTCGTCGAGCAGCCCGAACGCGTCGTCGGCGTCGCGGTCGTCGAGATCGTCGAGTCGGTCGGTGGGGCGGGTCTCCGTGGCGAGGGCGGTCATGAGGCGTCCTCCGAAGTGAGCATCGCAGCGAGTACGCGAGCAGCCGGCACGGTGGCCTCCGTCAGTGAGCGAGGAGCGGAGCGGAGGGGGACGGCGGGGTACGGAGTCATCAAACGGTCTCCCGGTCGGCGGTGAGGGACGAGACGCAGTCGGCCTCGGGTGGCTGCTCGGCGAGGAGCGCGGCGACATCGGCGTGCGCGGCGTCCCTGCGGTCCATCTCGGCGAGTGCGGCGCGGACGGCCTGCTTGCGCTCGACCATCGAGCGGAACGTCACGTAGTGCGGCAGCTTGAGGTGCTCGAGGAAACCCGACGAGTCCAGGCCGTCGGTGGTGAGCAGGATCGACTGCTGCAGCGACGTGCGGCCGGCGTCACGCCAGGCGGAGATGTCGAGGTTGGCCATCGCGATGGCCTTGCGCTCGTTGTGCCCGAAGCACATGCCGTAGCCGACGTCGAACTTCGTCCGGTCCTCCTCGAGTCCGTCGAGGTCCTCGATCGCCTCGGTCTCCGTCGCGCGCACCGACCCGATGTCGACGGGGTTGCCGGTGTGCGGGTGCGCGACGCGTACCGGCAGGTGGCCGTGCCGGACCTCGCCGAGCGTCACCTCGTGGATGTAGCCGTCGGGTCCGAGGACGTTGCGGTACCAGAGGTTCATCAGCGCGCCGGTCTCCGCGCGCGCCATCGCCGCCAACCACGCCGAACGCGGGGCGCCGGGACGTGCCGGCTTCCTGGTGATGTCGAACGGCTCGGGGTCGTCGGACGCCCGTCGGTCGACGGCGAGGTCGAGGGAGCGCAGCACGTCGAGCATTCGGACCGGCCGGCGCGGGTCGACCCCGTCGGCGGACGGTTCGGGCAGGGCGCTGTCCGGCTCCGCCGGTCGCGGTTCCGATGCCGCCTCCGCCCGCGCCTCGTCGTCGGGCGTGAGGTCGATGAGGCGTCCGGTGTAGTCGAGCGTGCGGCCGAGCAGCTGCGGTCCCGGCGGCGTGCGGTACGCCGGCACGATCCTGCGCAGGATCGTCATCTCGTCGGCGTGCACCGGCAGCGAGTACGCGACCCGCGGCAGCGTCGACCGGTAGGCGCGGACGAGCTGCGAGGCTTCGATGACGTCGCCCTCGGCCTGGCGGAACGCGCGTGCCGCGAGATCGGGCGCCCACAGCCCGCCCTCGCCCTGCACGCGGTCGACCGCGAGTCGCAGGCGTTCGCTCACCTGGTCGAGGTCGAGCCAGTCACTGTCGCCGGCCAGGCGCCGGCGCCTCGTCAGCGTCTCGGCCGCGCGGATCGCGTCGAGTCCGCCGCGGGCTCCCGAGTACCCCATCAGCGCACCTTCCCCTCGTCGGTCGTGTCGTGGTCGATGCGGATGTTCGTGCTGCGCGGGAGGGACAGCAGGGCGCCGTCGGCGGCCACCAGATGCACGTCGACCCCGGCGGGGAACTCCGCGTTGACGGCGGCCAGTGCCGAGACCGCGGCGGGGTCGAGTCCGTCGACGGTCACCTCGCGCCGGCCGGGTACGCCGGGGCCGGTCAACGACAGGCGTAGCGCTCCTTCGCCGGTGTGCAGCGCGTCCACCGCCGCGATGAGGCGGGCACCACGCTCAGGCGCCTCCGCCGATCCGCGCCGCAGCGAGGCCACCTCGTCCGCCGTGATCCGACGCAGTGTGAGGACGATGTCCGCGTCGGGGAGCTCGGCGCGAGGCGACCCGGTGGCCGCGTACACCGCCTCCGCCCAGCCGCCGTCGTCGAGCACCGCCAGGGTGGTCTCGACGTCGGCGAGGGTGGCGGCGGGCAGCAGCGCGGCGGGGACCGACGGAGGCACGTCGAGGTGCGCGATCGTGCCGGGACGGGCGAGGGTGTCGAGCAGCAGGCCGAAGGCGCGCTGCGCCGCGAGCGGACGCAGCCGCGCCGCGCGTGCGCGTTCGCCGACACCGGTCAGGGTGGTCTGCGCTGTCGTCGTCATGAGTCGAGCTCCTCGAACTTCACCTCGGTGGGGGCGATCTCCGCCCACTCGGCCGACTCCGCCTCGTCCTGCGTGCGGGCGACCTGGTGGCACAGCGCGTCGACGGAGTCGCGGGCCTCGCCCTCGGCGGCGGCGTCGAGCACGGCCGCGGCGAGCGTCGCGCGCCGGTCGTCGCCGAGCCGCATGCACCAGCCGCGGTGCCCGGCGAGCTCGACCTCGGCCTGGGTGACGAGCACCTCGCCGAGGTAGAAGCGTTCGGTGGCGACGGGCTCGCGTACCTGCATCATCACCATGCCGATGTCGGGCCCGGACAGGACGACGGGCTCGGTCGCCGCCGCCGCGAGCACGTGTTCGGCGAGCGGTTCGAGGTCCTCGCGCGGTGCACGTGCGAGCAGCGAGGCACGCCGTTCGCGGGTGAGAGCGGTCACTCGTCATCTCCGATCTGGAAGACGTTGCGGATCACCTGGGGGTGCGACCACGAGGCGGAGTACTCGCCGAGCTGCGTGGTGCCCTCGATGCGGTTGAGGCTCTCGGAGTACCAGCACGGGCGCGGTGCCTCGTCACCGAGCAGGCTCGCCACGTCGGCGTCGGGGACGTCGAGCGAGACGTGGTGACGCCAGCGCCGCAGCGTGATCCCGTACACGTCGACCATCAGGGCGTGCACCGACACGTCGTCGTCGAGGTGCTCCTCGATGTCGGGCAGCCGGGAGCCGGACAGGCGGAGCGTCGCGACGCTCGCGGGCATGTCGTCGACGAGCGTGATGCGCCTGATCTCGACGATGTCGCCGCCGTCCGCGACCTCGAGCTCGTACGTGCTGCCGGGGTCGGGTGGACGCCTGATCACCCGCAGCAGCCGGCTGCTGGGACGCGCGCCGGTCGCGGCCACCGTGGCGGAGAAGCTCGGTGGCAGGTTCTTGTCGATCACGTAGTCGATGCGCCGGCGGACGAACGTCCCCGCGCCGCGGACCCGCCTGACCAGGTAGCGAAGCTCGAGCTCCTGCAGGGCGGCGCGTGCGGTGATGCGGCTGACGCCGTGGCTCGCGACGAGCTGGTGCTCCGAGGGTGCACGGGTGCCGACGTCGGCGTCGCGCAGCTCTGCCGCGAGCTCGTCGGCGAGCTCGAGATACGTCGGGCGGGTTGTCATGACAACCACGATGCCGGCGGCAGGTGAAGGGAACGGGTGGCGCCGGGTGAACAACAGTCGACGCGGCGGGGACGGTGACCCATCAGGCGAGGGAGCGGCGCAGGCGGTCGGACACCAGCTGCACCGCAAGGACGACGACGAACAGGGCGGCGATGATCGCGCCGACGAGGTCGTACTGCAGCTGGGTGAAGCCCTGCGACATGGTGTAGCCGAGCTTGCCCACGCCGATGATCCCCAGCAGCGGGATCGCCCGGATCATGACGTCGAACGCGTACAGCACGCTGCTCGTGATCGACGGCACGACCTGCGCCCAGACGCCCGCGAGCAGCTCCTGCCATCGCGTCGCGCCCGCGGCGAGCACCCCCTCGCGCGGGCCAGGCCGGATCTCCTCGACGACGTCGGCGACCAGCTTGGCGAGGAACGGGCAGACGGCGAGGGTGAGCACGAGGACGGCGGTGATCGGCTCGAGACCGAAGACGGCGACGGCGACCACTGCGATCGCGGCCTCCGGCACGCTGCGCGCCAGCACCAGGCCGGCCCGGGCGGGCGCGTACAGCAGCCGGTGCGGCGCGACGTTGCTCGCGGCGAGCAGGCCCCACGGCACCCCGATCACGGCACACGCGACGATCGCCACCAGCGACACCGCGAGCGTCTGGATGAGCCCGTCGAGCAGGTCGACCCAGAACGGGACGCCGCCCGCCTCCGCCAGCAGCGTCTGCGGGGTCGGGACGAACGCGATGACGCTGGAGACGAACCCGTCGGCGAGCTTGCCGAGGTCGGCCAGGCGGACGTCGACGAGCAGCGCGGCGGCGACCACGGTCGCCACCGCGAGGGCGCCGAACGCCCACACCCGCCGGCGCTCGGATGTCCACGGCACGCGCAGCCGCTCCCGGTCGATCGCCGGGGTGCGTGCCGGCCGGCCCGAGCCGTCTCCCTGGCCGGGGCGTCCGGCGAGCACGCCGCCGACCGCGCGCCGCAGCACGACGGAGATGCCCTCGAACACCAGGCAGCACGCCATGATGATCACGACGACCGCGGCGAGCTCCTGGTACGTCGTGGGCGCGCCGCCGTACTTCTGCAGCAGCAGGCCCATCCCACCGGCGCCGACGAAGCCGAGCAGCGTCGCGCCGCGGAAGTTGACGTCGAGCCGGTACAGCGCGACGGCGAGGAACGACGGCACGACCTGGGGGAGTACGCCGGCGGTGAGGCGTTGCACCGGCCCCGCTCCCGCCGCCGTGCCCGCCTCGACCGGGCCGGGCTCGATCCGTTCGATCGCCTCGGTGAACAGCCGGCCCAGCATGCCGATCGAGTGGAGTGCGAGTGCGAGGATGCCGGGCAGCGGACCGATGCCGGTGCTCACCACGAAGAACAGGGCGAACGCGATGTCGGGGACGACCCTGCACACCACGACGATCGCGCGGGCGACGGTGCGGACGACCGGATGGGGGGTCGTGTTCCGCGCGGCGGCGACCGCGATCGGGGCGGCCAGGATGGCGGCGAGTGTCGTGCCGAGCACCGCCATCCAGAGTGTCTCGACGGCCGCCGTGAGCGCCTCGCCGGTGACGCCGAAGTCCGGTGGCCACGCGCGCGCGGCGATGTCAGGGACGGCCGTGACCGCCTGGCCGACCCGGCTGAGGTCGAAGTCGAGGTAGGCGAGCGAGGCGCACGCCGCGATGACGAAGGTGAGGGCCGTCGCGGGCGTCAGCAGGCGGCGCACCGTCACCGGTGGCGCGAGCGTCTCCCGTGCCACCGATGACGCCGAGGTCATCAGGCTGCCTGTGTCGCGTACACCGCGTCGAGCCGGCCCCGGTCGAGGCTCCCGGCCGCCCCGTCGAGCACGACGCGTCCGTCCCGCATGCCGACGACGCGATGCGCCCAGGCGAGCACGAGGTCGACCTGATGGAGGCTGCAGACGACGGTGAGCCGGTCCTCGGTGCAGATGCGGAACAGGATCTCGAGCACCTGCGCAGACGTCTCGGGGTCGAGCGACGCGACCGGCTCGTCCGCCAGCACGAGCTCGGGACGCTGCATCAGCATCCGCGCGATGGCGACGCGTTGCTGCTGGCCGCCGGACAGCGTGTCGGCGCGCTGGAACGCGCGGTCGCCGAGGCCCACCCGGTCGAGCTGGGTGAGAGCGTCGCGCCGCAGCTCCTTCGACCAGGTGAGCACGCCGTAGCGAGGCCCGGTGACCCGGCCGAGTGCGCCGTTGAGGACGTTCTCCATCGCCGTGAGCCGGCCGACGAGGTGGAACTGCTGGAACACCATGCCGACGCGTCCGCGCAGCCGCCGCAGCTCCGCACCCCGTGCGGACGTGGCGTCGACGTCGAGCACGCGCACGTGACCCGAGGTCGGCGTGCACAGGCCGTTGAACGTCCGCAGCAGCGTCGACTTGCCCGACCCCGAACGTCCGACGAGGGCGACCAGCTCGCCGGTGCTCACCCGGAGGTCGACGCGGTCGCAGGCGGTGGTGGCGCCGTACGTCTTGACGAGGTCGTGCGTCTCGATCACGTCGTCGGAGGCCGGCGTCGGTGCCTTGGCCGTCTCGGCCGGTGCGCGCAGGCTCGTCGCGTCGGTGGCCATCACGCTTCGCCCTTGCACTGCTCGTCCTGCGTCACGTTGCAGACCTTGCGGATCGGGTCGTACGCCTTGTCCGTGATCGGTAGGTAGCCCCACGTCGCGGACTCGCCGGCGACGAGGCACGACTTGGCGTCGTCGCACTTGCCGTTCTTCACCAGCCAGTCCTTGTTCAGCTGCTTGGTGAAGCTGGTGGTGATGCCCTTCCTGACGTCCTCGGGCAGCGCGTCGCTCATCGCGACCGGAGAGCTGGGTATCCCCGTGCTCTTCCAGACGACCTTGATGTCGCCCTTCTTCAGCTTTCCCGCGTCGGGCATGGTCGTGTCGACCATCGTGTCCGCGGCGAAGCCGACGTCGCACTTGCCCGACTTCACCGAGAGCACCGACAGGTCGTGGCCGCCGGCCATGACCTTCTGCACGTCCTTGTCGGGGTCGAGCTTGTTCTGCTTCAGCCCTGCGGAGGGGAAGAGGTAGCCGGACGTCGACGCCGGGTCGACGAAGCAGACCTTCTTGCCCTTGAAGTCCTTGAGTGACGTCACGCCTGCGTCGTCGCCCCTGGCGATGCCGTAGCTGTGGTAGATCGGCTCCTTGGTGTCCTCGACCGAGACGGCGACCGGCGTGATCTCGGCGCCGACCGTCCGGGCCAGCACGTAGCTGAACGGTCCGAACACCGCGACGTCGATGGTGCCCGACTTCATGCCCTCGATGACGCCGTTGTAGTTGGTCGTCTGCTTGAACTCGACCTCTCGGCCCGTGTTCGCCTCGAGTCGCTCGATGACGGTGGCGTACGACTGTCTCGGGTCCGAGTCCTGCTCACTGGGGATCGCCGCGAAGACGAGGGTGTCGGAGTCCGACGCCGAACCAGTTCCGCAGGCGGTCGTTCCAACGAGTAGAAGGGTGAGTCCGAGCATGGCCGTGTACGCACGACGTGGTCGCATCCGTCTCTCCGATCGAGTCTGTCGTCTGCCCCCCGGCGACCACGACGCTAGGAGCGAGTTGATAAGACAAGACGAGGGTCGGATGAGGGCACGCCGACGTCTCGGTGAACGGCTGACGACGCGGCACGGTCGGAGCGGGTCGGTCAGCGGCTGAGCCTGCGGTAGCGGCGCACCGAAAGCGGGACGAACACCGCCAACAGCACCAGCGGCCACGCGACGGCGAGCAGCAGTGCGTGCTCCGCGGGCCAGGAGTCCGCCTGGAATCCCGGGTTGCCGAACAGGTCGCGGGACGCGGCGACCGTGGACGCCAGGGGGTTCCACTCCGCGACGACAGCGAGCCAGGTCGGCATCTCTTTCGGCGGGACGAAGGCGTTCGACAGCACCGTGACGGGGAACGCCATCGGGTACACGGCCAGCGAGGCGGAGTCGGGGTTGCGTACGACGAGCCCGAGGAAGATGCCGACCCAGGTGAACGCGATGCGCAGGAGCAGCACGAGGCCCACCGCCGCGAGTGCGGACAGCACGCCCTCGTGCCACCGCCACCCGATCAGCAGGCCGCAGACGACGAGCAGGACCATGTCCGCGGTGCCCTTGACCATGTCGGCGAGGCTGCGGCCGACGACCACGGCCGACCGTGCCGTCGGCATCGACCGGAACCTGTCGATGACCCCCTTCTCGGCGTCGATCGCGACGCCGGTGGCCGTGCTGGCGATACCGTAGAGCATGGTCTGCGCGAAGATCCCCGCCATCAGGAACTCGCGGTAGACGGGGCCCCCGGTCGACATCGCGCTGCCGAACACGTAGCCGAAGACCAGCGCCATCATGATCGGGATCATCAGGCCGAGGAAGATCTCGTCCGGCTCGTGCATGAGGCGCAGCAGGTTGCGGTGCGCCATGGCGATGCCGTCGGACGCGGCCCAACGTGCGCGGCTGAGCCGTGACTCGGTGAGCGCATGGGTCGGCGTCGGGGTCGGGGTGGTGACGGTGGCGCTCATGCGGCGATCTCCTCGTCGGTGGTGGCGCGGTGTCCGGTGAGGCCGAGGAACACGTCGTCCAAGGTGGGCCGGCGGATGCCGATGTCCTCCGCGGCGATGCCCGCGTCGTCGAGCGCGCGGACGAGCCTGGTCAGCGCGGCGACGCGGTCGCTGACGGGAGCGCCGATCCGGCGCAGGTCGGCGTCCACCGTCGTCGTGGTCGCGCATACGCGCTCCACGACGGCCGCCGCGGCGGGCAGCTCGCCGGTGTCGCGGACGACGACCTCGATGCGGTCGCCGCCGACCTTCGACTTGAGCTGGTCCGGGGTGCCGTCGGCGATGACGCGGCCCTGGTCGATCACCGCGATCTGGCCGGCGAGCTGGTCGGCCTCGTCGAGGTACTGCGTGGTGAGCAGGACGGTGGTGCCCTCGGCGACGAGCGCACGCACGGTGTCCCACACGCCGTTGCGGCTGCGGGGGTCGAGCCCGGTGGTCGGCTCGTCGAGGAACAGCACCCGCGGCGCGAGGATGAGGCTGGCCGCGATGTCGAGCCGCCGCTGCATGCCGCCCGAGTAGTGCTTGGCCTGCTTGCCCGCGGCGTCGGTGAGGTCGAACCGTTCGAGCAGCTCGTCCGCGCGGCGGTGGGCCGTCCGCGCGCCGAGGCGGTGGAGCGGCCGAACAGCTGGAGGTTCTGCCGGCCGGTCAGCGCCCAGTCGATGGCCACCTGCTGGCCGGTCAGGCCGATGCGCCTGCGCACCTCGCCGGCCTGGCGGACGACGTCGAGCCCGGTCACGTGGGCGTACCCCGTGTCGGGACGGAGCAGCGTGGCGAGGATCCGGACGGCCGTCGTCTTGCCGGCGCCGTTCGGCCCGAGCAGCCCGCAGACCCGTCCGGCCGGGACCAGCAGGTCGAACCCGGCGAGGGCGTGCGTGTCGCCGTACCGCTTGCGGAGCCCCTCGGCTCGGACCGCGTAGTCGTCTGTCGTCATGTCAGCCTCACTGTTTATCTCGTATACGGATTGGTTTATGGTATACACAGTTGCTAGGGTGCGTGTCAAGCGACGAACGGAGACCGATGGCCGGCGGCGACGAGAGCAGTGACCCGTACTCGTCGCGGGCGCTCGAGCTGCTCTGGGGCAACCGCGAGGAGGCGCCTGCCCGCGGTCCGAAGCGCGCGCTGAGCGTCGACACGATCGTGCGCACCGCGATCGGGATCGCCGACGCCGAGGGGCTCGAAGCCGTCACCATGCGCCGCGTGGCGACCGAGCTCGGTTTCACGACGATGGCGCTCTACCGCTACGTCCCCCACAAGCGGTCACTCGTCGACCTCACGGTCGACACCGTGGGGGCCGCGATGACCGACGTCCGGCTCCCTCCCGGGTGGCGGGACGGGTTGACGGCGTGGGTGCGCGCGTACCTCGACGTCTCGTCCGAGCACCCGTGGCTCCTCCGGATGGAGATCGTCGGCGCGCCCGCGGGGCCCAACTCGGTCGCCTACCTGGAGATCGGGTTGCGGGCGCTCGACGAGTCCGGCCTGCCAGGGGGCGACAAGATGGCGGTACTCCTCGCGCTCACCGGCTACGTCCGTGGCGCGGCGCAGATCGCGTCAGGAATCAGCAATGCGGCGAGCGCGAGGGGGGTGGCCGACGAGGACATGGCGCCCAGCTACGGACACGCGCTCGCCAAGGTCGTCGACGGGGAGCGCTTCCCCCGGCTGGCAGAGGTCCTCACGGAGGGCGTCTTCGAGATGCCTGAGGAGCAGCCGGACGAGGACTTCGAGTTCGGTCTCGCCCGTATGCTGGACGGCATCTCGGTTTTCATCGAGCATCGTCGGGTGGGTCAGTGACCCACTGTGGGTACGCTGCCTCACCCCTTTTGTGATTGTGGGGGTCGGGTGCCGGGTGTCAAGAAACCGCACAACGACTTTTGTGGGATTTGTTCGTCGGCGGTTTCTTGACACCCGGCACCCGACCCCGAAAGCGCGCATCTACGAGGTGAGGCAGCTCCCTGGGCGCCGCA
>WHST01000059.1 GCA_009379955.1 Streptosporangiales bacterium
GGCGACGGTCCCCACGAGACAGCCGGCGACTACTACCCTTGGACAAGACATCCTCCTGATGAGTGGTTGGGACACCAAGCCCGTTTACCCCATCAGGGGGATGTCCTGATCTCCAACCATCCGTTCAGGTCTTTACTACGCGTCACCGGGTGGGGTGGGCGCCGCCGTTGACGTTGACGACCTGGGCGGTGACGTGCCTGGCCGCGGGCGAGGCGAGGAAGTGCACGACGCCGGCGACGTCGGCGGGTGTGCCCGCGCGCTTGACGAACGTGTTGTCGACGAGCCATGCGCGACGCTCGTCGGTCAGCCGGTCGCGGAAGTACTCCGTGCCGGCGATGTAGCCGCACGACACGACGTTGGCGGTCACGTCGCGCGGGCCGAGCTCGCCGGCGAGGTCGATGTTCCATGACGCCAGACCCGCCTTCGCCGCGCCGTACGCCCCCACTCCGTTGTCGGCGGCGATCGAGCCGATGTGCACGACCGCGCCGCCCTCGGCCAGCCGGTCGCTCACGGCCCGCGTGGTCATCGCGGCGCTGAGCAGGTTGGCGTCGAGGTTGGCGCGCCACGCCCTTGCGTACGACGCGAGGTCGTCAGGTGCGGGCGCGTCCGGTGGCCTCTACGCGTTCACCGACTGGGCGGGCAGGCGCGGGGGAGCCGACGTCGTCGGACTCGCGAACTTCGCGGAGCTGCTCGCCAGCCCGCCGGCGCTCACGGCTCTGGGCAACAGTCTGTTGATCGCCGGGGCGGCCACTGTCGTCCAGACGGTGGTCGGGCTTGCGCTCGCTCTCGCGCTCCACTCGTCACTGGCGAGCCGGAACCTGTTGCGCACGCTGTTCTTCGCGCCCGCGTTGCTCCCACCGGTCGTCATCGGCCTGCTGTGGCAGTACATCCTGACGCCGGCCGGTCCGTTCAACGACCTGCTCCGCGGCGTGGGGCTCGGGTCGCTGACGCAGAACTGGCTGGGTGATTCCGACCTCGCGCTCGGCAGCGTCATCGCCGTCATCGTCTGGCAGAACGCCGGCCTGACGATGGTGATCTACCTTGCGGGCCTGCAGAACGTCCCTGCCGAGCTGCTCGAGACGGCGCAGCTCGACGGCGCGTCATGGTGGCAGCGACTGCGCCACGTGACCATGCCGCTGCTCGTCCCCGCCACGAGGATCGCGTTGTCACTCACCCTGATCTCCAGCCTGAAGCTGTTCGACCAGGTCTTCGTGATGACCGGAGGCGGACCGGGCCACGCCACCGAGACGCTGTCGCTGATCATGTACAAGGAGGCCTTCGTCTCGGGACGCTACGGCTACGGCGCCGCGATCGCGTTGGTGCTGACGATGATCGTGTTCGCGTTCGCCCTGCTGCAACTGCGCGGGCTGCGCCGCTTCGAGGTGGAGCCGTGAGCGGGTCGGGGGCACGGACCGCCCGGCGGGTCGGCGGCGAGATCGGCATGCTCGCCGTCGCGGGGCTGTTCCTCTTCCCGTTCTACGTCTTCCTCACCATGTCGCTGAAGACGCCTCAGGAGGTCGCCGGCAACCCGCTCGGGCTGCCGTCGGGCCTGAACCTGTCGAACTACGCGACCGCGTGGCAGCAGGGCGGCCTCGGCGACGCTCTGGTGAACAGCGTCGTGGTCACCGCGCTCAGTGTGGCCCTGCTCGTCGGCTGCGGATCGCTCGCCGCGTACCTGCTCGCCCGGCGGATGAGCCGGCTGAGCCATGGCCTCTACCTGGTCTTCCTGCTCGGCCTGATGATCCCGTTGCAGCTCGGCATGGTGCCGCTCTACCAGTTCATGCACGACGCGAACCTGCTGCAGACCTACACGTCGCTCATCATCTTCGAGGTCGGCCACCACCTGCCGCTCGTCGTGTTCCTCTACGCCGGCTTCACGCGCGCGCTGCCGCGACAGTACGAGGAGGCGGCGCACGTCGACGGTGCGAGCAGCTGGACGACGTTCCGCAAGGTCGTCTTCCCGTTGCTGCGCCCGGTGACCGGCACCGTGGTCATCCTGAGCGCGATCGGGATCTGGAACGACTTCCTCACCCCGCTGCTCTACGTCGGCGGCAGCGCCCAGCAGACGCTTCCCGTCGCGATCTTCGCGTTCCGCGGCGAGTTCACGTCGCAGTGGGAGGTCATCTTCGCGGGGATGGCGATGGCGATCCTGCCGATCCTCGTCGTCTACTTCCTGCTGCAGAAGTACATCATCAAGGGGTTCGCCAGCGGCATCAAGGGATGACGGGGCGAAACGCCGTTGTGGTCGGCGCGGGCATCCATGATGATCTGGTGCCATGTCCCACGACGCGAGCACCGAGAACTCATCCGACCGGACCCAGGCAGCGGACGGGGTCACGCGGCACTTCGCGTGGTCCAACGTGTTCGTCCATCCGGACGACGACCCCAGGTCCGGTGGCGGGTTCGCCGACGAGCGCACCGTCCTCGTCGAGTACCTGCGCGACCAGCGCCTGACACTCGAGCTCAAATGCACCGGCCTCGACGCCGCCGACCTGGCGCGCCGCTCGGTACCGCCGTCCACGATGTCGCTGCTGGGCCTGGTGCGCCACATGGCCGAGGTGGAGCGCACCTGGTTCCGTCGCCGGATGTCCGGTCAGGACGTGCCGAAGATCTACTGCACCGACACCGATCGCGGCGGCGACTTCGACGGCGCCGTCGGCGATCCGACGGTCGTCGCGGAGGCATGGGCAACCTGGCGCACCGAGTGCGCGTTCACGGACCAGTACGTGAACGACGCGGCCGACCTCGGCCTCGTCGGCGAGAACGGCAACGTGCTGCGCGAGATCCTCGTGCACATGATCGAGGAGTACGCCAGGCACAACGGCCACGCCGACCTGCTGCGCGAACTGATCGACGGGAGGGTCGGCCAGTAGCGACGAGCGATACGTGACAACATGTTGTCATCATGGAACAGTGGTCTTTGACAACATCCTGTCAAATCTTTGGAGATGACGATGACTCCTCGTCCGGTCTACCTGTACGTGTTCGACGAGCTCCCGGACTGGGAGACCGGCCACGCGACCGCCCACATCAACGCGCCGATGTGGCAACGCGAGCCCGGCCGCTACGGGGTACGCACGGTCGGTGCGACCACGGACCCGGTCACGACGATGGGCGGCACGAGGATCGTCCCCGACATGACGCTCGATCAGGTGACGGCGGACGAGGCGGCCATGCTCATCCTGCCGGGTGGGTTCAGCTACGAGGCCGAGTCGACGCCGCACGACGCCGTCATGGCCAAGGTGGCCGAGCTGATGGCTGCGGGTACCCCGGTGGCGGCGATCTGCGGCGCCATCTTCGGTCTCGCGCGCGCCGGACTGCTCGACGAGGTCGACCACACCGGTGCCGCGAAGGAGTACCTCGCGATGACCGGCTACGTGGGCGGCGAGCACTACCGGGACGAGCTCGCCGTCACCGACCGGGGCGTCATCACGGCGGGACCGACGGAGCCGGTCGCGTTCGCGCGGCACATCTTCGCCGCCCTCGATCTCTACGAGCCCGAGATCCTCGATGCATGGTACGGGCTCTACTCGACTGGCGACCCGGCGTACTTCGGCGTGCTCGACGCCGCCTCGTGACGGTGCTTCCCGGCGGCCTCCTCCGCTCCGCTCCTCGCTCACTTACGACGTGCGTGGATCGTCCAGCTCTCGTTCTCGCTGCGATGCTCACTGCGGAGGCCGCCTCGTGACGGACGCCGAACCACATACCTCGGCGGGCCTCGCGCTCACCGACGCCATCATGCTCGTGTTCCGGCTCAACGGCCGGCTGCTCGAGGCGGCGGAGCGCATGGCGGAGACGGCCGGGCTGACCGCCGCGCGGTGGCAGGTGCTCGGCGGCGTGCTCGACGAACCGCGCCCCGTCGCGGAGATCGCGCGCAGGATGGGCATGACGCGCCAGGCGGTGCAGCGGCTGGCGAACGTCCTGGTCGACGAGGGCTTCGCGCGCTGGGAGCCCAACCCGGCACACCGGCGCGCGAAGCTGCTCCGTCCGACCCGGCGTGCGTACGACGCCGTCCGGCGCATCGCGGTGCTCCAGCACCCGTGGGCCAACGACATCGGCCGGGAGGTGGGCGTCCGCGACATCCGGCACCTGGTGACTGTCGGCGAACGCATCCTCGCGGCTCTCGACGACCACGACCCGGTGACCGGTCGAGGTCGTGCGGCCGACGACCCACCCTGACCATCGTCGGTACCGGGGGTGTTGCGTGGCGGGTACCGTTCCACCGGTGACGGGCAGGCTGGGAGGTGTGCTGGGGCTGTCGCGGACGGGGCTGCCGTGGCGCGACTGGCGCGTCCTGCTCAAGGACCTCGTGCTGTGGCTCGCCCTCGCCCTGCCGACGTCCGTCGCCCTGTTCCTGCCGCGCAACCTCATGTCGCTGTGGTGGACGCTCCCGGCCAACCTCCTCTTCGTGGCCGTGCTCGTCGCACTGAGCCGCCTCCGACCGTTGGTCGGTCTGTGCGTCGCCCTGCTCGCCGCGGTCGCCTGGGAACCCAACTACGTCTACGCGATGCCGGTCATGACGTTCCTCGCGGGTCGGTGGCAGCAACGGCCGCAGCCCGCGCTGGTGACGCTCTCCGCGATCGCGGTGGTGGGCACGGTCGTGACCCCGCTGCTCGGCTTCACCATGTCGGATTGGGCCAACGGCGTTCTCATCCTGCTGATCACCGGGGTGTTCCCTTGGCTCGTCGGCAGGAGCTGGCGGCAGTACCAGGAGCTCGTCCGCGCGGGGTGGGAGCGCGCCGAGCAGCTCGAACGCGAGCAGCGGATCGTCGGCGAGCAGGCCAGGCTGCGCGAACGCGCCCGCATCGCGCAGGACATGCACGACTCGCTCGGGCACGAGCTCAGCCTGCTCGGCCTGCGAGCGGGAGCGCTCGAGGTCGACCCCGACCTGGCCGAGCGCCACCAGGCGTCCGCGCGCGACATCCGGCAGGGCGCCGCGAGCGCGACGGAGCGGCTGCACGAGATCATCGGCGTGCTGCGCGACGAGGCCGAGCGCGCGCCGATCGAACCCGCCCACGAGAGCGTCGAGGAGCTCGTCGACCGGGCGGCGGCGTCCGGCCTGCCCGTCACGCTCCACCGCGACGGTGACGGGGTCGAGGTCCCCGTGCTGGTCGACCGCGCCGCCCACCGGGTCGTGCAGGAAGCGCTCACCAACGCGACGAAGCACGCTCCCGGCACGGCGGTGGACGTCCGCCTCGCGTCGACCGCGACCGAGACCGTCGTCACCGTCGTCAACGCGCTCGCCCCAGCCCGCGACGCGACGGCCGCGGCGACCACCGGGCAGCGCGGGCTGGTCGGGCTGCGGGAACGCGTCCGCCTGCTCGGCGGCACCCTGCGGGCCGGTGAACGGGACGCCGCCTTCGAGGTCGAGGCGCGACTGCCGCACGAGGGCGGCGCGGCGTCCGCTCCCGAACCGCTGGTCCGGGGCACCGGCGAGTCCGAGTCGACGCGGCACCTCGCGCGGGCACGGCGCCGCGTGCGGCGCAGCTTCGTCACGGTGGTGGTCGTCCCGGGCGCGATCCTGGTGATCCTCGGCGTCGTGACGGCGGCGCAGTACACGTACTCGGCCTACGCCAGCATGCTGCCCGCCGAGGACTACGCGGGCATCCGGGTGGGCCAGTCGCGCACCGCCCTCGAGTCCGTCCTGCCCGAGATCCAGTACACCGAGCGTCCCAGGGTCGTCGAGCCCGAGGTGCCCGCAGGGGCCGACTGCGAGTACTACCGGGTGACCCGCAACCCGTTCAACCTGCCGTCCGACGTCTACCGGCTGTGCTTCGTCGACGGCCGGCTGGCGTCGAAGGATCTCATCGACGGCGAGTCGCCGCGGCCGGTAACGTCCTCGACACCATGACCGCCGACGCCGAGTCCGCCGCACGGATCAAGGTCCTGCTCGCAGACGACGAGGCGATGGTCCGCGCCGGGGTGCGCGCCATCATCGAGACCGACACCGGCATCGAGGTCGTCGCCGAGGCGGCCGACGGGCGCGAGGCGGTCGAGCTCGTCCGCAGCCACCGTCCCGACGTCGCGCTGCTCGACATCAGGATGCCGAGGCTCGACGGCCTCGCCGCGGCGGCCGAGATCAGGACGGCCGCACCGGACACCGCGGTCGTCATGCTCACGACCTTCTCCGAGGACGAGTACATCGCCAGGGCCCTGGGCGACGGAGCGAGCGGGTTCCTGCTCAAGTCGGGAGACCCGCGCGAGCTCATCGCCGGCGTCCACGCGGTCGCCGGTGGGGCCGCGTACCTCTCGCCACAGGTGGCGAAGCGGGTCATCGCCGAGCTCTCCGGTGGCACCGGCGGCGGCAGGATGTCGCGCGCCGCCGCGGCGAGGGGCCAGGTCGACGGGCTCACCCCGCGCGAACGCGAGGTGCTCGCGCTGATCGGGGCCGGCCTGTCCAACGCCGAGATCGGCCGGCGGCTGTACCTCGTCGAGGGCACGGTGAAGGCGTACGTCAGCACGATCCTGACCAGGCTCGAGGTGAAGAACCGCGTGCAGGCGGCGATCGTCGCGTACGAGGCCGGTCTCGTCGACCGCTCCTAGTGTCCTGCGTCGCGTCCGAGGAACTGGTGGCCATAGCGACCACTTCCTCGGACGCAACGACGTAGGGCCCCGCCGGAGCGGGGCCCTACGCGTGCGTGACGGTCAGTTGGCGACGACGTCGATGTCGACGGTCGCCCTGACCTCCGGGTGCAGCCGGACCGCGACCGTGTGGGTGCCGACGGTCTTGACCGGCCCCGACAGCTCGATCCGCCGGCGGTCGAGCTGTGGGCCGCCGGCCTCCTTGACCGCCGACGCGACGTCCGCGGCGGTGATCGACCCGAAGAGCCGGCCGCTGTCGCCGGCGCGTGCGCCGAGGCGGACCTTCAGCGTGCCGAGCTGGCTCGCGATGTCCTTGGCCTGGTCGAGGTCGCGGATCTCCCTGGCGTCGCGTGCCCGCCGGATCTGGGCGATCTGCCTCTCCTGGCCCTTGCTGGCGACGATCGCGTAGCCGCGGGGGACGAGGTAGTTGCGGCCGTAGCCGTCCTTGACCTCGACGACGTCACCCGGAGCGCCGAGCCCGGAGACTTCCTGCACGAGGACGAGCCTCATCGTCTGTTCTCCTCTCGGCTCAGCGTGCCTGCATGGTGTACGGGAGCAACGCGACCTCGCGGGCGTTCTTGACCGCCGTGGCGACGTCGCGCTGGTGCTGCCGGCAGTTGCCGGACACCCGCCGAGCGCGGATCTTGCCGCGGTCGGAGATGAACTTGCGCAGCAGCGCCGTGTCCTTGTAATCGACGTACTGCACCTTGTCGGTGCAGAACATGCAGACTTTCTTGCGCGGCTTGCGCACGATGTTCTTGGCCATCATGGAACTCCTTCGTCGAAGTCCGCCGGGTGGCGGGATTGGCCTTCGGGTTGGTTACTGAGGTGGGGGGATCGTCAGAACGGAGGCTCGTCGTACGAGCCCTGTCCGGACGGCTGGCCGGCGTTGCTGGGAGCCGAGCTCGCCCACGGGTCGTCGGCTGGTGCGCCGCCGCCCTGCTGGCCGCCGGCGAAACCGCCGCCGCCGCCTTCGCCGCCGCCGCCGAACCCGCCACCGGACCTGTTGGTCTTGGTGACCTTGGCCGACGCGTAGCGCAGGGACGGGCCGACCTCGTCGACCTCGACCTCGTAGACGGTGCGCTTCTCGCCCTGCTGGGTCTCGTACGACCGCTGCCTGAGCCGGCCGTTGACGATGACCCGCATGCCGCGCTGGAGGGACTCGGCGACGTTCTCCGCCGCCTGCCGCCAGATGCTGCAGCTCATGAAGAGCGCTTCGCCGTCTTTCCACTCACCGGTCTGGTTGTCGCGGAACCGCGGGGTCGACGCGACCCGGAAGTTCGCCACGGCCTGGCCGGACTGGGTGAAGCGCAGCGCGGGGTCGTCGACCAGGTTGCCGACGATCGTGATCGGGGTGTCGCCTGCTGCCATCGGGTCTCTCCCTCTCTCCTAGCGGAGCTCCGGTCGGATCACCTTCGTGCGGAGCACCGACTCCTGCAGGCCGAGCTGCCGGTCGAGCTCCTTGACCGCCTCTGGTTCTGCGGTGAGGTCGAGGACCGCGTAGATGCCCTCGGTCTTCTTGTTGATCTCGTAGGCGAGCTTGCGCCGGCCCCACACGTCGACCTTCTCCACACTGCCGCCGCTCTTCTTGACGACGGAGAGGAACTGGTCGAGTGAGGGAGCCACGGTGCGCTCCTCGACCTCGGGGTCGAGGATGACCATCACCTCGTACTGACGCGCGGACAACTGGTGCCTCCTTCGGACTCGGCGGCCACGGTCTCTCCGTGGCAGGAGGGTCTGCGTGTACTCCGTGCACAGGCGACGCCGACGTTCAGAAGACCTTGGGGAAGATCGACGCGTGTTCCGTGCCCGGAACGCCGCCCACATCGTGGCGGCTGCGCCAGCCTACCAGCGGCGGCTGACAGCCCGTTCGCCTGTCCACAGGGGGGGGTGCGGTAGAACCGGATCGTCGACGTCGAAGGGACGGGCCTGTGGTGACCGAGCGGAACCATCGTGTCGCAGTGATCGCGGGAGACGGGATCGGGCCCGAGGTGATGCCGCCCGCCCAGGCGTGCGTGGACGCTCTCGCGCGCCGCCATGGGTTCGCCGTCTCGTGGCACGAGCTCGACTGGGGCTCCGACCGCTACCGGCGCACCGGCGAGATGATGCCGGCGGATGGACTCGACCGGCTGGCCGAGCACGACGCGGTGCTGCTGGGCGCCGTGGGCGCGCCCGACATCCCCGACACGGTCACCCTCTGGGGCCTGCTGATCCCGATCAGGAGGACGTTCCACCAGTACGTCAACCTGCGGCCGGTACGGACGCTGCCCGGCGTCCGCAGCCCGCTGCGCGAGTCCGCGGACATCGACCTCGTCGTCGTGCGGGAGAACGTCGAGGGCGAGTACTCCGAGGTCGGCGGGCGTCTCTACCGCGGTCGGCCCGAGGAGGCCGCGATCCAGGAGACCGTCTTCACCCGCGCCGGAGTCGCGCGGGTGACCAGGTTCGCCGCGGAGCTGGCCGAGACCAGGCGCGGCTTCCTCACGTCCGCGACGAAGTCGAACGGCATCGTCCACACCATGCCGTTCTGGGACGAGGTCGTCGACGAGGTGGTCGCGGGTCACCCGGACGTCCGTACCGAACGGATGCTCATCGACGCGTTGGCGGCCCGGCTGGTGCACGACCCGCAGCGGTTCGACGTGATCGTCGCCTCGAACCTCTTCGGCGACATCCTCTCCGACCTCACCGCGGCGCTCACCGGGTCGATCGGCATCGCGCCGAGCGCGAACCTCAACCCCGAGCGCGACCACCCCTCGATGTTCGAGCCGGTCCACGGGTCGGCGCCGGACATCGCCGGCCGCGGGCTCGCCAACCCGATCGGTCAGATCTGGTCGGCCGCCCTCATGCTCGACCACCTCGGCCAACCGGAGGCGGCCGGCGAGCTGTGCGGCGCCTTCGAGGATGCTCTCGCGAGCGGCGTCGCGACCGCCGACCTCGGCGGCTCCGCGTCCACCGCGGACTTCACCACGGCGGTCCTCGACCGGCTCGGCTGACCGACCGGACTACGACTGGGCGGCGGCGCGCTCGGCGTTGCCGCGAATGGCGGAGGCCAGCCATTCCGCGGCGCCCGGCCGGGTGTTGTCCTCGATGCCGGCGCGGAACCTGGGGTCCTCGACGTAGAGGTAGCTCTTCTGGACGTGGAACTCGTGCGTCATGTCGTAGAACCAGTGGGCGATGTGTCGCCGCTGCGCCTCGGCGACGTCCATCGCCGCTTCGTCGCGGGGATCGACCCCCGCGTCCATCAGCTCGCGGATTCGCGTCTCTATCGCGGCGTTGTCGCGGTTGATCCGCTCCCACTCCGCCTTGCCGTATTTCGAGACCCGCTGGGCGGACTGGGCGTAGGCGTCGGTGTCGCCCCACCGCTCCTCGACCTCGCCGAGGTACTCGTCCTCCTTCTCGGCCCACTCGCCCCAGACCTCGCGCTTGTCGTCGTCGGACATCGGCGACTGCATTCGCTTCTCCATGCCGAGTACGGTACGAGTCTCCAGTCGCTGGAGGTCAAGAGGCCGCCACCAGGCAGCGCGTTGTCCTACCGGCTGAGGTCGAGCAGGCCCGCGTCCGTCGGCCGGAACCCGCACCGGGCGTAGAAGCCCGTGAGGTGGGGCTCGTAGTCGACGTGCAGCCAGCCGGCCCCGGCCTTCGCCGCGGCCTCGGTAGCCGCCGTCACCAGGCGCACACCGAGACCGCGCCGCCGCTCGTCCGGGTGGACGGTGGTGTCGAGCAGGAACGCGTGCGCACCGCCGTCCGTGGCCACGTTGACGAAGCCGACGAGGCGGCCCGCCCGCCGCGCGCCGACCCAGGTCAGGCTGCGCCGCAGGATCGGCGCGAAGGAGCACGGCTGGTGATCCGGCCACGACACCGTGAACAGAGCGTTCATCTCGTCGTCGCGAAGGGCTGCACGGACCTCGATGGTCAGGTCGGTGTCAGGCATGGGCTCCATCCTGGCGTGTCAGAACGTGCGCGGGTCATGGCCCGCGCACGTTCTGAATCGTCAATAGGCTCGCCGCCCGCACGTTGATCACGTGCACGTGATCAACGTGGACTTCACCTCGTGCCGGGACGAGGTGAAGTCCACGTTGGTGAGGTGAAGCTCCGCCGATGACCCTCGCAGCGCACCCGTGAACGGCACCCTCACCATGCCCCGGCACGGTGAGGGTGCCCCTCACGGGTTGCGGCCGCGAAGCGACCGACACCACGACCGAGTCCACCCTTGTCACCCGCCCCGGGGTCGCCGTACCAGCGGCGATGGATGACTGACAACTCACCCGGCGCGGGCGGCTGCCGCCACCAGTGCGCTCGCCGCGTTCCTCGCGTGCGCCGCCGCGTCGGGGTCGAGGCCGAGACCATGCGCCACGCACGCCCCCTCGTGCAGCAGGAGGAGCTGGTCGGCGAGGGCTCCGGGGTGCGCCAGGCCGGCCGCCTCGGCCAGCTCGGTGAGGTACTCGCGCACCCAGCGCTTCTGGTCGAGCACCGCAGCCCGGCCGGGATGGGCGGGGTCGGTGATCTCGGCGGCGGCGTTGACGAAGCCGCAGCCGCGCGGGTCGGTGTTCTCCGCGCGCTGCCAGGCGCCGAGGCCGTCGAAGACCGTGAGCAGCCGCTCGACCGGGTCGGATCCGCCGTGCTCGTCGACGTGCCGGACGAGGTGCGTGCGCCACCTCTCGTCCCGTGCGCGCAGGTATGCCTCGACCAGCCGGGCCTTCGAGCCGAACCGGTCGTAGAGCGTCTTCTTGGTGACGCCCGCGGTCTCGGCCACGAGGTCGACGCCCACGGAGCCGATGCCGCGGGTGTAGAACAGCTCGCTCGCCGCCGCCAGCACCCGCTCGCCTGCCGGGGTCAGCCGCGGCGCGGCCACCGGTTCGCTCGTCATCATGTGACCTTCCGTCGTCCGTACACTGACAGTATACCGACCGGTATGGTTACCTGCGAGGCATGGATCTCGCCACCCCCGTCTCGCCCCGGGCAGGTACGCCCACGCGCTCGGCCAGGCTCACCGACCTCGCGCTGGCCGCCGGGTTCGTTCTCGCCTGGAGCTCCGGCTTCGTCGGCGCCGAGCTCGGCACGCTCGCCGCGGGCGCGGTGACCCTGCTCGCCTGGCGGGGGATCGTCGGCACGGCGGTCCTCCTCGTCCGGCAGGCCCGCCGCCGCGGCCGGTGGCTCGGCGTGCGGGAGCTCGTCACGCAGGCGGGGATCGGTGTGCTGTCCCAGGCCGGGTACCTGCTCGGCGTCGTGCTCGCCATCCAGCTCGGGGTGCCGGCGGGCACGGCCGCGCTGGTGGCCGCCCTGCAGCCGCTCGTGTCCGGCGTGCTCGCCGGCCCCGTGCTCGGCGAACGGGTCGTGCCGCGGCAGTGGGTCGGCCTGGTGATCGGACTCGGCGGGGTCGCTCTCGTGGTCGCCGGCGACCTCGCGGTGCCGGCTGGAACCCCGCCGTGGGCGTACGCCCTCCCGTTCGCCGCCATGGCCTCGCTCGTCGCCGCCACCCTGCTCGAGCGCCGGCTCGCGCCCCGCACAGGTGTGGCGGAGGGTCTCACGGTGCAGACCGGCGCGAGCACGGTCGTCTTCGTCGCGGTCGCCGCCGGCTCGGGATCGCTCGTCCCTCCCGCCGACCCGACGTTCTGGGCCGCCGTGGTCTGGACGGTCGTGCTCTCCCACCTCGGCGGGTACGCGCTGTACTGGCTGAACGTCCGGCGCGGTGGCGTGACGAGGGTCGGCGCGCTGCTCTACCTGACGCCGCCCGCGACCGCGCTGTGGGCGTTCGCGATGTTCGACGAGCCGTTCGGCATCCTCGCCGTGGCGGGCATGGTGATCTGCGCCCTCTCGGTGCCGCTGGCGCTCAGGCGCTGAGCCGACTCAGGTCGTGAGCACGGTGGCGTCGAGGAAGTCGGTGTCGACGGTCATGCCGAGACCGGGGGCGTCGGGCAGCACGATCTCGTCGTCCTTCGGCCGCGGCGCGTCGGGGAAGATCTGCTCGCCGACCTGTTGCATGCCCAGGTGGAACTCCACCCGCCAACCGCCGCGCAGCCCCGCGATCAGGTGCATGTTGAAGTGCGGCCAGCCACCGCCGTTCGCGATCGGCAGGCTGAAGGCCTGCGCGAGGTGACCCACCCTGCGCGCCTCGGTGTAGCCGCCGCAGTAGCAGACGTTGGGCTGGATGATGTCGACCGCCTGCGCGTCGACGAACTCGCGGAGCCGTAGCAGGTGTCCGTCCATCTGGCCCGCGGAGAGTGGGATGTTCGTCCGGCGGCGGAGGTCCGCCATGGCCCGGACGTCGTTGCCGTGCAGCGGTTCCTCGAACCAGACGATCCCGCAGTCCTCGACGGCGCGGCAGAGCAGCAGTGCCTCGGTGGGACTGAACAGGTAGTTGGCGTCGATGGCGAGCTCCACGTCGTCGCCGACCGCGGCGCGGACGGCCCTGATGCGGTTCGCGTCCTCCCGCCAACCGTCCGGATGGACGGCGACGACCATCTTCAGCCGTCCCACGCCCGAACGGACCTGCAGCCGTGCCGCCTCGACGAGCTGGTCCCTGTCGTACTGGGGGAAGCCGAACGTCACGTACGCCGCGGCGCGGTCGCGGTGCCCGCCGAGGAGCTGCGCTATCGTCCGGCCGGCGCCCTTGCCCGCGGCGTCCCACATCGCGATGTCGAGCGCCGACATGGCACTGGAGATGACCCCGGTCTGGTTGCGCTGGTTGAGCGCCTTCGCGACCCGTGCGTGCACGGCCTCGGTGTCCCTGATGTCGACGCCCCGCAGCAGCGGGGTGATGTGCTCCGTGAGCGCGGCGACGACCGCGTGGGGAAGGAACTGCCCGGTGAGACCGAACCCGGTGAGCCCGCCGTCCGTCTCGATCCGGCAGGTCACGAACGTGCGTTGCCCGATCGGCTCGTCGAGCAACGGCACCGTGAAGGGCGCCCGGTGGGCACGGGCTCGGACGTCGGTCAGTTCGTACATGGCGCTCCTCGGGTGTCAGCTGACGGTGCGGGTCGGTCGAGTACGTCGGTCCAGCCGTGGTCGGACATCCGTGCCACGCCGCGCAGGGTCGTCACCAGCAGGTCGGCCTGGTCGGCGCCGAGCACGGGCGCGACCAGCTCGCGTGCCTTGCCGTCGACCTCCGCCGACGACATCGGGTCGCGTGGGCTGCCGTGGATCGCGGTGACCCGATGGGCGAGTGACCGGTCGCCGGCCCGGACGACGACATGTGCCTGGCGCAGCGGTTGCATCCCCGCGTCGGTGCGGATCGTGATGCGCGGGTCGCCGCCACCGCCGCGCCAGGACGAGAACCTACGCATGTCGTGCACCGCGGCGAAGGTCAGGCGCCCGTCGGTCAGGATCACCCCGAGCACGTACGCGAGATCGATGTCGGGCATGTCACGCGAGTCGACGACGTGGGCGAGTGAGCCCGGGAGCACGACCTCGACACCGGTGACGTCGGTTCCGCTGAGGTGATGTGTGCGCATCACCTCCAGCAGGGCCTGCGCGGGCGCCTGGATCGGAGAGCCGACCGGCAGCCACTTGATGTTCGTCCGCGCGACGGCGTAGTCCGTGCCGAGGCCGGCCGTGAGCACGTCGGGGTCGGCGTCCTCGCCGATGACGTCGAGGAAGCCGGACTCCCCGGTGAACGGCTCGTCGATCCCCGGCCAGCCCGCCGCGACCAGCCGGGCGAGCTGCACGCCGTCGGACGCGGGCATGCCCGCGAAGACGTACGCCTTCTGCACGTGCTCGGCGTCGCGGAGCCATGCCGTCGTGCCACTCGCGCGCTGGCAGGCGTACGAGAAGAGATGTGCCAGTCGCGCCGGGCCCAGGTCGGCGAGTGCGCCGGCCGTGGCGGCGCTGCCGAACAGTCCGCCGATCGCGTGGGTGCTGTGCCGGGTGGCACGGAGTGCGGTGAAGTCGGGCCACAACGCCCGGGTCGTCCGCGCGCAGACGTCGTAGCCGAGTGCGACCGCACGCAGGAGCGACCGGCCAGGAGCCCCGGCGGACTCCGCCACGGCGAGGGCGGCCGGCACGATGGAGCAGCCCGGGTGCGTGCGTGACGGCTCGTGCGAGTCGTCGGTCTCGTCGGCGTGTGCGGCCATGCCGTTGGCCAGCGCCGCGTGCGCGGTGTCGGTGCGCAGGCCCGTACCGAGCACGGTCGCCTGCGGGCTCCCCCCGTGGGCTCTCGCGAGAGCCTGTCCGTGCCTGCCGGCCGGCAGCACCGAGCCGGACACGATCGCCGCCACCGTGTCGACGAGGTGGTCCGTCGCGCGCTCGGCCACGTCGTCGGGAAGCGGGCGATCGAGCGCGGTGGCCACGTACTCCGCCAGCACCCGCGTGGTCACGGGTGGCGCTCCAGCTCTGCGGTCGACGCGTTCGTCGCCTCGCCGGGGACGGCGTCGTCGGACTTCGACAATAGTCGGCGCACCGGTCCGACCGCGCTCGCGAGGAGCAGCAGCACGGTGAGGCACAGGACGCCGAGCGAGATCGGCCGCTGGACGAAGACGCCCAGGTCGCCCTGCGAGATGGTGAGTGACTGGTTGAGGCTCCGCTCGAGCATCGGGCCGAGGACGACGGCCAGGACGAACGGCGCCGCCGGGTATCCCAGCCTGCGCATCCCGTATCCGAGCAGCGTGAAGAACGCCAGCAGGAGGACGTCGACGACGTTGTTGCGCAGGCTGAACGCGCCGATCACGGCGACGAGGAAGACGAGCGTCGACAGGTAGTGGTACGGCATGCGGAGCACGGACGCGAAGAGCGGGACGAGCGGCAGGTTCAGCACGAGCAGGACGACGTTGGCCAGGTAGAGGCTCGCGATCACGCCCCAGACGAGCGCGGGCTGCTCCTGCATCAGCAGCGGCCCCGGCTGCACGCCGTAGAGCACGAGCCCGCCCAACATGACCGCGGTGGCACCCGAGCCGGGGATGCCGAGGGTCAGGAGCGGGACGAGCGCCCCCGCGGTGGCGGCGTTGTTGGCGCCCTCGGGAGCGACTACGCCGGCCATGGCGCCCTTGCCGAACGTCTCTGGCCGCTTGGAGAGCCGGCGTTCGACCCCGTAGCTGAACAGCGACGCGATGGTCGCGCCCGCGCCGGGGAGCACGCCGACGAAGAACCCGACCAGCCCGCCCCTCAGCATGCTCGGCCAGGTCTCCCGCAGGTCTGCGCGCTTCGGGTACACCGAACGCCACTTCGGCCGGCTCGCCTGCAGCGTGCCCATCCCCGTGCGGAGGTTGACGAGGATCTCGGCGAGCGCGAAGACACCCATCGCGACGATCACGAAGTCGACTCCGTCGATGAGATCCACGACGCCGAAGGTGAACCTGTTCTGCCCCGAGACCGGGTCGGCGCCGACCGTCGCGACGAGCAGGCCCGCGGCGAGGGAGACGAGGACCTTCGCCTTGGATCTGCCGCCCATGAACGCGAGCAGCGCGAAGCCCAGCAGCAGGATGGCGAAGTACTCCGGCGGGCCGAGCCGCAGCGCGAAGCTCGACAGCAGGGGCGCGCCGAACATCAGGAGCACGACGGCCAGGGTGCCCGCGGCGAACGAGCTGATGGCCGCCATCCCCAGGGCGGCGCCCGCCCGGCCCTGGCGGGCGAGCTGGTACCCGTCGAGTGCGGTGACGACAGAGGCGGACTCCCCGGGTGCGTTGACGAGGATCGTGGTGATCGAGCCGCCGTACATCGCGCCGGTGTAGATGCCCACGAACATGATGAGCGCGGAGACGGGTTCCAGGCCGATGGTGAGCGGCAGCAGGATCGCGATCGTCGCGGACGGGCCGAGACCGGGCAGCGCGCCGATGATCGTGCCGACGAGCGCGCCGATCAGAGCGAAGAGGATGTTCTGCGGCTCGAAGGCGACCGCGAACCCGTGCAGGATGTCGGAGAACGGGATCATGAGCGCAGGATCCCGATCGGCAGCGGCACCTCGAGGAGCCGGGCGAAGACCACCGACAGCGTGATCGCGGCGAGCACCGAGAAGATCGCGGACCGGATGACGCCCACGCGTTCGACCCCGACGAGCACGGCGAACGAGAAGAGCTTGGCCGTCACCACGAAGCCGACGGCTTCGAGGACCAGCGCGACCACCACGAGCAGGAGCAGCGCGAGTGCCGGCTTGGCACGAGCGTGCCATCCGGCGGGCTCGGGGACGGGTGCGTCACCGGTCACCCGGCCCGCCGGTCTCACCAGCACTGCCCGCAACAGCACCACCAGGCCGAAGACGCCGAGGGTGAGCGATGCCCACAGCGGGAGGAACCCGGGGCCGGGGCGTCCGTACTCCACCCGGTACGCGAATTGAAGCGACAGCAGGAGGAACGCGCCGCTCGCCGCGACGATCACCAGGCCGGCGGCGACCTCGACCCCCCGCGAGGGTGAGTCAGGCACCGAGTCGGGCATGACGTCACCTCCGCTTCAGGTCCATGTCCTCGATGAGCTCGGAGAGCCGGGGTGCCACCTCGTCGTCGAGGTAGGCGTCCAGCTGCGTGTGGTCCTGGTACGCCGCGAGCGCGCCGCTCTCCTTCACGTACTGCTTCCACTCGGGAGTGCCGGCGACCTTGCGCATGGCGGACTCGAGGAACGTCACCGCCTCCTCGCACATCTCCGGTGCGCCGAGCAGGATCCGCGGTGACTCCCCGGTCACGTCGATCCCGGCCTCCTTCGCCGTCGGGACGGTCGGCAGCGTGGACAGCCGTCGTTCGGTGGAGAACGCCACCAGACCGCGCGCCTTACCCGCCCTGATCTGCTCGAGTGCCTCGGACGGCTGGCCGGATGCCATGTCGACGTGCCCGCCGAGCATGTTCACCATCGCCGCGCCGCCGCTGTCGTGGTTGACGTAGCTGAACTTCGCCCCGGCGTCGCGCGCCACCTGGTAGAAGAGCAGGTGGTCGGAGGAGCCGATGGTGCCGAAGCCGACGGTGATCTTGCCCGGCCGTCGCTCGGCGTCGGTGAGCAGGTCGCCGACGTTCTTCCACGGCGCGTCATCGCGGACCAGCCACACGTTCGGGTCCAGGGTCATCCGTGCGATCGGCGTGACCTCGTCGAGGTTGACGCCGATCCCGCCGCGCATGATGTTGACGAGCACGGAGATCGGGGTCGAGATCGTGGTGTGGTCGTCGCCGCTCGCGAGCCGGCGGATCGCGCTCGCGCCGTCGCCGCCCTCGGCGTTCTCGACGACGAACGGCTGCGGTGAGATCTCGTGCTTCTTCACGATCTGCGCGATCTCACGGGCGATCAGGTCGGACCCGCCGCCGGGTCCGGTGTGCACGAGGATCGTGACCGGCTTGGTCGGATAGTCGGCACAGTCGGAGGATCCGCCGGACGACGAGTCCTGACCGGTGATCGCGCTGCAGGCGGACAGGAGGAGGGAGAGGGCAACCACTGCGGGGAGCCAAGCGCTTCGTCGGGCCATGGCTGTTCACCTTCTGGGAGGGTTCGTTACGCGTCCTCGAGCGCGGCGGCCTTCGCCGCGCCGTCGTTCAGGAACCAGTAGCCGACGTCGCGAGTCATGCCGACACGCATGCTCTCCACGACGAGGGCGTCGTCGGGTAGCAGGTTCTCGAAGCTCACCTCGGGGCCGAAGCGGCCGAGCAGGTCGACCGTCAGGTGCGGCCAGCCGGCGGGGCGCACCTCGAAGACGAGCGAGGCGAGGCCGACCCGGTCGACGAGCCGGTCGAGCGCGGACGGCTCGTCCTCGCACCACACGAGGATGTCGGTGTTCTCCAGCGTGACGGACGAGGCGCCCGAGTCGAGGTCGGCACGCACCCGCTCCACCGTCTCGTCGAGGTCCATCGGACCGGACGAGATCTTCTCGCCGAGCTCGGTGAACACCGCGAGGCCGTGGTCGCGTGCGCGACCGATCAGCTCGTGCTTGCGGGACCGGCTGAGCCGTTCGATCGAGTCCTCGCTGATCTCGACGCCGTCGAAGCCGAGCTCGGCGAGCCGTTCGAGGTACGCCTCCTCCTTGCGCTGCAGGACGGCTATCTGGAACGGGATGCCGCCGGGACGTACGGGAAGCCCGGTCTCGTGGTAGAGCGCGATCCTCGCCGTGAGCCGGCCGAGGTCCAGGTCGCGGATCAGCCCGACATGGTCGGTGAGCTTGATCCAGTCGACGACGTCGGCCGCCGTCTCGCAGAGCCCGGCCGCGGCCGTGGTGGCGAGCCGGCGGTCCTTGACGACGGTGAGCCCGTGGCTACGCGGCTTCGCGCCACGTGCAGGCAGCCGGAGGAACGGCATGCCGCAGGAGTCCGGCGCCATGGCTCATCCTCGATCCGTCGCCGGCTCGAGCTGCTGGAAGAGCGTGTAGCCCTCGTCGCGACCGATGCCGTACCTGGCCGGCTCGATCTTGAGCCCGACCTGCTCCGGCAGGATGTTGGGCCCGAGGTTCACGTCGGGTCCGAAGGTCTCGAGCAGCCACATCTGGTGCGCGGTCGTCTCCGCCTCGAAGATGAGCGGGTCGAGTCCGGTCTTCTCGACGAGCCGAACGAGCCGACCGGCCTCCTTGCCGTCGCACCGCGCACCCAGGGTCACGTCGAGCTGGCTGCGCTCGAGGATGACGCGCGAGGCGCCGGCGTCGAGCATCGCGTTGATCTCGTCGGCCGCGCCGTCGACGTCGAACGCCGCCGTCGGGTACTTCTTCCCGTACTCGAAGAGCACCTCGAGTCCGGCGGCGATGGCGCCTTCGACCGCTTGGCGCTTGTCGGCGAGCGCGATGTCGATGATGTTGTCGGAGATCTCGATCGCCTGGAACCCGAGGTCGCGCAGCCCGTCGAGGGTCTGCGGGAGCATGCCCCGGTGGTACGCGACCTCGAAGACGATGCCGCCGGGGAACGGGACGATGTCGTGCCGCCGGTAGATGGCGTTCTTCTCGCGGGTGATGTCGGCGGCCGTGTACCAGACGGCCCACTGACGGAGCTTGACGTAGTCGAGGTAGTCGCCGATGGCGCGCGCGACGTCGGTCGCCTCGCCGACGCCGAACCCCCAGTCCCTGACGATGGTGATGCCCTTGTCGCGCGGCTTGCGGCCGCGTCGGGGGAGATCGAGGAATTCCAGTCCGTATTTCATTGTGGGTACCTGCCCTACTGCTGCGCTGGTCAGGGAGAGGACACGAGGTCGATCCGCATCTGCATCCGGTAGCGGTCGTGGCGGTGGAAGATCCGGGAGAAGATCACGGGCGTGCCGGTCGTCACGTACCAGACCCGCTCGATGATGACGAGCGGTGCGCCGACGGCGATGCCGAGTGGCTCGGCGTGGTGCTGGTCGGCAGTGCCGACCTCGAGGGTGGCGTCGACGTGGGAGAACTCCAGCCCGTAGCGCGTGCCGAGGAGGTCACGCAGGGCGCTCGACGCGAAGTCGGCGGGCCCGAGGCCGGGGAAGAGCCGCTGCGACAGGTAGGTGACCTGCGTGGCGACGACCTCCCCGTCGGAGAGCCGCAGTCGGCGGATCTTGTAGACCAGCTCCTTGTCGGTGACGGCGAGCCGGTCCTTCAGCCGCACGTCGGGGGGGATGGTGTCGACACCCATCACCCGGATGGTCGGTGAACCGCCGCGCCGGGAGATGAGCTCACGCGTGGACACGAGCGACTGCAGGCCGGCGATCTCCTCGCCGAGCTTCGCCGGGGCGACGTAGGTGCCGCTGCCCTGGCGGCTGAAAAGGACGCCTTCGGCGACGAGGCTGTTGACGGCCTGGCGCACCGTCGTGCGGCTGACGCCGAACTGGGTGCAGAGCTCGCCCTCGGTGGGGAGACGGGAACCGGGTTGCTGCGAGCTCGCGAGGTCGCGAAGGGCTCGCTTGACCTGCCGCCAGAGTGACGTCGCGGACTGGTCGATCTCGCTGCGCGAGACGGCCAGCGGACTCCGGTCGGGCGGCATCGTCCACTCCCTCCGGCGAGGAGATTCATCATGTTGTCATGATGAATTTTGCGTGTCAACATGGCCCCGTGGTGGAGCCGCTGATGGACACCGTGAGTCGCTGGGTCGCCGCGACCACGCACCACGACCTCCCGGTGGAGGTGCGCGCGAAGGCGGCGCAGGGCGTCCTCGACGGGCTCGGGGTGGCGCTGGCCGGTTCACGGCACCCGGCGAGCCGTCCCGTCACGAGACTGGTGACCGATCTCGGCGGGCGTCCGGAGGCGAGCGTTCTCGGCTCCGGCCTGCGCACGTCGAGTGTCGACGCCGCGCTGGCGAACGCCTACTACGCCCACGTGCTGGACTTCGACGACACGCACGTCGACGCGATCGTCCACGTCAACGCGCCCGTCCTGGCGGCGGCCCTGGCGACCGCGGAGGCGACCGGGGCCGCCGGTGCCGCCCTGCTCGCGGCGCAGGCCGTCGGCATGGAGGTCACCTCGCGGATGGCGGTGGCCATGGAGCAGCACCACGACCACGGCTGGCACCTCACCGGTGTCGCCGGCGCGTTCGGCGCCGCCGCTGCGGCCGCGAGCGTCCTGCGGCTCGACCCGGAGCGCACGGCCCATGCGCTCGGTGCCGCGAGCACGCTGGCGTCGGGGCTGCGCATCCATCGGGGCACGGGGACGAAGTCGCTGAACCCGGCCAACGCCGCGGCGAACGGCGTGCTCGCCGCGCTGGCGGCACGTGCCGGCATGACGAGCAACCCCGCCGTTCTCGACGACACTCGCCGCGGCGTCCTCGTCAGCCATGGCGTGTCGACCGATCCGGCGACGCTGGCCGCCGGGCTCGGCGAGTCGTACCGCATGCTCGGCGTGGAGCCCAAGCCCTACCCGTGCGGGGTCGTGGTGCACGCGCCGGTCGACGCCGCACTCGACCTGCTCGCGGAGCACCGCGACCGGCTCGCCGCGGACCCGGTCGAGAGCGTGGCGCTCACGGTCCACCCGCTGGTGCTGGAGCTCACCGGCAACCCCAGGCCGCGCACCGGTCTGGAGACCAAGTTCAGCGTCCAGCACGCGGTCGCCGTCGCCCTGCTCGAGGGGCGGCTCCTGCCCGAGCACTTCGGCGAGGACTGGGCCGAACGTGCGGACGTCATGCGCCTACGGGACCGCGTGACCGCGCGGGTCGACCCGGAGTCGAGCCGGCACGAGGCGACGATCCGGGTGCACACCCGCTCCGGCCACGAACTCACCTCGACGTCCGCGGCCCGCGGCACGCCGTCCCGTCCGATGACGGCCGAGGACGTCGAGGCGAAGTTCCGCCACCTGGCCACGCCGGTCCTCGGCGACCTGCGGGCAGGGCAGGTCGTCGAACGCGTCCGCCGCCTGGCGGACGCCGGCCCGGTCGACGACCTGACCGCGCTCCTCCGCCCGTACCCCCCGGGCGAATGATCAAGTTCAGTGGGTGAATGCGCGCTTCCCACGGCCCATGTGCCATGGTCAGTACGGCTTGACCAACTGAACATGATCATTCGCCCGGGAGGGGGGCGGCGGGGTCAGAGCCAGGGGGTGGCGGGGTCAGGCCGGGGCTTGGGCGCGGACCACGATGCCGTCGTCGTCGGCGGCGAGCCAGGTGCCGGGGGTGAAGGTCGCCCCGCCGAACGACACCTCGACGTCGACCTCGCCCGTGCCGTCCTTCCCGCTCTTGCGCGGGTTGCTGCCGAGCGCCTTGACGCCGAACGGCAGGTCGCGCAGCGCCGCGACGTCGCGGACGGCGGCGTTGATCACCAGGCCCGACCAGCCGTGCGTCAGGCCGAGGCCGGCGACGATGTCGCCGACGAGCGCGCAACGCAACGAGCCGCCGCCGTCGATCACGAGGACGGCGCCGTCGCCCGGCGTCGAGAGCGTGGCCTTGACCAGCGCGTTGTCCTCGGAGCAGCGCACGGTGCGCACGGGTCCGTGGAATGCGCGTCGTCCGCCGTACTGGGTCAGCTGGAGCTCGCAGCTGCCCAGCTCGTCGCCGTACTCGTCCATCAGGTCCGCAGTCGCGAAGGTCATGCCGGTCAGCCTCGTCCCGCGGACGGGTGCGGGTCAACGTGCCGTTCGCCACTGGCACGCCGGCCGCTCTGGTCGGTGTCGGTGCCGGACCGTAGGCTCGGGGCCGTGGGACGCATCGGAGCACATGTCGAGCAGACGCAGACGCTAGAGCTGGCGAAGGCGGTCGACGCCGACGTCATCCAGACCTTCCTCGGTGACCCGCAGGGGTGGAAGGATCCGGTGATCCCGGACGGCATCGAGGATCTCGCCGGAGCCGGCGTCGAGTTCTTCATCCACGCGCCGTACCGGCTCAACGTCGCGACCACCAACAACCGCATCCGCATCCCGAGCCGCAAGTTGCTCGACAAGCAGGCGGCCGCGGCGGCGAAGATCGGCGCCAAGGGCCTGATCGTGCACGGTGGGCACCTGCAGGCCGACGAGGACCCGGCGATCGGGTACGCGAACTGGCGCAAGGTGTTCGAGCGCTCGTCGTTCGACCTGCCGATCCTGATCGAGAACACCGCCGGCGGCGACAACGCGATGACGCGCAGCCTCGACTCGCTCGCCCGGCTGTGGGACACGCTCGACGGCATCGAGGTGGGCTTCTGCCTCGACACCTGCCACGCGTTCGCTGCGGGTGAGCCGCTCGAGGGACTGGTCGAACGGATCAGGGCGATCACCGGGCGGATCGACCTGGTGCACGCCAACAACAGCCGCGACGAGTTCGGCTCGACCAGGGACCGGCACGCCAACCTCGAGTCCGGCGAGATCGATCCGCAGCAGATCGTGTCGGTCATCCGCGAGGCGGGCGCTCCGGCGATCGTCGAGACCCCCGAGGCGGGGCAGGAGGCCGACATCGCCTACCTCAGGCAGCACCTGAGCTGAGCCGGCTGAGCCGGCGGGTCAGCCGGCCCAGTCGCCGACGACGAAGCGCGCGGTCATGTAGCCCATCGCCGGCACCGAGACGACCAGGTACGCCATCAGCAGCCACCAGCGCCTCATGGCGAGCCGGCCGAGCAGCAGCCACAGCGGCCACCACAGCAGCGTCGCCCTGGTGACCGACAGGTAGTACGAGCTGGTGAGCAGGGCGCCGACCTGCAACCCGACGTACACGAGCTCGTCGAGCCGCCGCGTCAGCAACAGGTAGAGGCACAGCCCCACCCCGACGGGCGCCGCGATCAGTTCGAAGATGAACGGGAGCTGGTTCTCCCCGGGGAGCATGGCGTTCTCCCAGGTCGTCGCGAGGCTCTCCCACGGCCAGGTGAACGTGCGTCCCCAGCCCTGCTCCTGGGCGGTCAGCCAGGCGGTCCAGTCGCCGGTCTTCGCCCAGAGGTAGACGGTGAACGCGGCGAGCGGCAGGAACGGCAGGACGAGCGCGAGGGCGCGCGCGGGTGACCGCCGTACCTCCGCGACGGCCGGTCTGTCGCCGGCGCGGTCCGGGATGAGCGCGTAGTCCTTGGGCGACGCGTGCCTGGTGGCGTGCCGGCCCCGCCGCCGCCGCGACCGCTGCCGGCGGCGTTCGCGCACGACCTGGGTCACGAACATGACGATGAGCGCGATCGCGAGGAACAGGCCGGTGATCCTGATGGTCGAGGCGCACATCGCCAGCAGACCGGCCCAGCCCCACCGGCCGCGGCGGGCGTGCAGCCAGGCGGGCAGCGCGAACGCGAGGAACGTCGCCTCGGTGTACCCGGCGGCGAGGAACACCGCCCACGGGGAGAACAGCAGGAACGTCGCCGCGCGCGGCCCGGTGCCGTGCGGGCCCTCGGCGTCGCCGAGGCGCACCAGCGAGAGGGTCGCGACGAGCGACGCGACGAGCGAGATGACCAGGCCCGCCAGGGTCCAGTTCGGGATCACGTAGTGCACGGCATGCAGCAGCAGCGGGAGCCCGGGGAGGAACCCCCGCAGGCCGGGATCGAAGCGCTGGTCCGGGTTGCCGTCGTAGCCGTACTGGGCGATCTCGACCAGGTGGGTCGCGTCCCACCGCTGCCAGGCGTCGAGTCCGCCGAGCAGCGCGGCGAGCCCGCCGAGCGCGACCGTGGCCGCGAAGATCACGAGCAGCCGCGAGCCCGTCCACAGGCCCAGCGCCCACCACTCGACCGCCGCGGCCCGGCGCATCACGGCGGGGCAGCGCGCGTCGACGAACCGAGAGGCAGCAGTGGACGCAGGTCGAACCGGTCGGACGCGCCGTCGAGCACGCCGCCCGCGGGGTCGTCGTCACCCCACCAGCGGACGGTGTCGTGTTCCGGGCGGAGGATGTCGCGGACGATCAGCCCGCACAGACCGGCGACCGCGCCGAGCCGCGCGACGAGCGTCACGAAGTACAGCTCTGGTGGCAGGCCCTCCTCGGGTTTGACGAGGTCGTAGAGGTACCACCAGATGCCGAGGAAGTACAGGATCTCAGCCGCCTGCCAGACGAGGAACGCGCGCCAGCGCGGGCGCGCCAGGACCAGCAGCGGCAGCAGCCAGAGGACGTACTGCGGCGACCACACCTTGTTGGTCATGAGGAACGCCGCGAGTGTCAGGAACGCCAGTTGCGGCCAGCGCGGCCGTTCGGGCGCGAGCAGTGCGAGCAGCGCGATGCCCGTGCACAGGACGCCGAAGGCGATGGTGCCGACGGGGTTGAGCAGCGGCGGCGGCTCGCCGTCGGCGACCGGCGTGCCGAAGAACCCGGGCATGATGTTCTGCAGCAGGTACCAGGTGGAGCCCCAGTCGGCGGGCCGGCTGCGGCTGAACTCGTAGAACCTGCTCCAGCCGTCGGTGGCGGTCAGCATGATCGGGACGTTGAGCGCGAGCCAGGTGCCGGCCGTGGCCAGCAGCGTGGTGCCGAACTCCTTGAGCTTGCCCGCGCGCAGGCACAGCACGAAGAGCGGCCCGAGCAGCACGAACGGGTAGAACTTCGTCGCCACCGCGAGGCCGAGCAGCACGCCGGCCCAGCCGGGCCGCGACCGTGCCCAGGCGAGCATCGAGGCGGCGGTCAGGAAGACCGCGAGGAGGTCCCAGTTGATGTACGCGGCGATCACGACGCCGGGCGCGACGGCGAACATGACCGCGTCGTACGGCCGGCGCCGGCCGAGCGTGCGGACGAGCGCCCAGGCGGTGCCGAGCGCGCACGAGGCGAGGACGAGCACGTTGAGGATGTAGAAGAGGAACCCGCGGATCGCCGGGTCGGTGCTCAGCGGCCTGATGACGATCGCGATGACCTGCATGATGCCGCCGATGACGACCGGGTACTCGACCGGGTAGTCGAAGTACGGGACGTAGCCGTCGGACAGCCGCTCACCGAAGTACAGCGGGTAGATGTCGGTGTAGCAGACGTGTGTGTAATGGAAGTTCGCGACGTTCCAGCCGCCGCTGCTGCAGGGGTACTTCTGCAGGTAGGCGAGGACGCACGCCACCGCGGTCAGGCAGAGGACGATCATGAGCGGCGTCCAGAACGAGCGCCCGGTCGCCGCCCTGCGGCCGAGGGCGCCGCCCAGGATGCCGCTCACCCCGGAGACGACGGGGTCCTCGCGGCTCGGCGCCGCCTGATGGCTCGCAAGGGCGACGCGGCCGTCACGTGCCGGCCGCGTCAACCGCTCCTCGAGCTTCTCGTCCACCGCGGGTGTCTCGTCGTCGTCCCCCACGCCGCTGGCGTCGTCTCGACTGTCGGCCACCCGGCTCCCTGCGCAGATCGGTTCGGTCAGCGCCCGCCGTCGTACGTCTCGGCGGTCGGATCGAGGTTACAGGGGCGTCCCGCGAACCGGCGCATCGGACATATCGCTGCGCCGGTCCGCCGCGTCACGCGTCGGGTTCTCGGCCCGCCGTCTCGGTGTCGTTGCCGCCACCGCCGCCGTTGCCGTTGCCGTCGCCCCCGCCACCGGTTTGGGTGGGGCAAATCGGGAAGCCACAGGTGTCCGTCGGCTCCCCGGTCGGGTCGGTCGGCTCCTCCGTCGGGGTCTCGGTAGGCGTCTCCGTCGGCGTCTCGGACGGCTCAGGCGTCTTCGACGTCTCCGACTTCGTCGGTGTGCCGGTGGGCTCGCTGTGCTTGATCTCGCCGACGTTCGCGGGCTCGGGGAACTCCTCGGGCTCCATGTTCTTGGTTGCCCTGAGCATGTAGTTCTGCCAGACCTCCGCAGGGATGCTGCCGCCGCTGACCTCGTTGTAGCCGGCGACGGGCGGGATGGTGCCGCCCTCCGCCTTGTAGATCGCCACGGTGGTCGTGAGCTGCGGAATGGTGCCGGCGAACCACGCGGAGCGGTTCTGCGACGACGTGCCCGTCTTGCCCGCGATGTCGCGGTCGGGCAGCCGGGCGGTCTGGGCGGTGCCACCGGGGTCGGCGACCTTCGACATGCCGAAGAGCGTGTCGGCCGCAACGTCCTTCGAGAAGACCTTCTTCTCCTCGGGCGAGGCCTCGTAGACGGTCTCGCTGCCGTCGGCGTTGGTGACCTTCTCGATCGTCGTCGGCTCGACGAACGTGCCCTGGTTGGCGAACGTCGCGATGCCGCCGGCCTGCGCCAGCGGGCAGACGTCCATCGGGCCGAGCGGCAGCGACGACACCTCCGAGATGTGGGTGCCGTGCTTGCCGGGCTTGCACCACGGGCTCGTGTCGTAGCCGACCGCCTTGGCGTTCTCGACGATGTTCGCCAGCCCGGCCTCCTGGCCGATCTGGACGTACGCGGTGTTGATCGACTTCTGGGTGGCCGTCTGCATGTCGACGTTGCCGTAGCTGTAGCCGCCCGAGTTGCGGAACTCGTGGCCCGCGATGGTCTCGGGGGAGTTGCCGGGGAAGGTGGTGCGGAGGCTGATGCCCTCCTTCAGCGCCGTCGCCAGCACGTACGGCTTGAACGACGAGCCCGGTTGCGTCAGCCCGCCCGTCGTCGCGTGGTTGAGCTGCTCCTTGAGGTAGCCGGGCCCGCCGTAGATGGCCACGACCTTGCCGGTGCCCGGCTGGACCGAGGCGATGCCGATGTCGACGCCCTCCTTCTTCAGGGCCGTCGGGTACGACTGCTTCACCGCGGTCGCCGCGTACTTCATCATCTTCGGGTTGAATGTCGTCTTCACCCGATAACCGCCGCGGAGCAGCTCGTCCTCGGAGATGCCGCGGCGTTCGAGCTCCTCCTTGACCATCTGGATGAGGTAGCCGGCCTGGCCGCGGTACTGGTTCGTGCGCTTGACCTCGGTGATCTTCGGGAACTTCATGGCCGTGGCCTGCTCGGCCGTCAACCAGCCCTTGGCCTGCATGCCGCTGACGACGTAGTCGAACCGGTTGCGCAGGTTCTCCGGGTTGCGCTTCGGGTCGTACAGCGACGGGTTGCGGATCACCGACGCGAGCACCGCGCCCTCGCTCGCGGAGAGCGAGCTGACGTTCTTGTCGAAGTACGCCTTCGAGGCGGTCTGGACGCCGTACGCGCCGCGCCCGTAGTAGACCGTGTTGAGGTAGCGCTCCAGGATCTGCTGCTTGGAGAGCTGACGCTCGATCTTGATCGAGAGGATCAGCTCCTTGAACTTCCTGGTGAACGTGCGTTCGTCCGACAGGTACGACTTCTTGACCAGCTGTTGGGTGATCGTCGAGCCGCCCTGCAGCTGCTCCTCACCGCGGATCAGCGCCCAGGCCGCACGCATGTACCCGCTGAACGAGAACCCGGGGTCGGAGTAGAAGTCGCGGTTCTCGGCCGCGAGGACGGCCTCCTGGACGTCGCGCGGGACCTGCTCGAGCTTGACGTTCTCCCGGTTCTCCGAGGCGAGTCGGCCGAGCGCCTTGCCGTTGGAGTAGGTGATGATCGACGCCTGCGACGTCGCGATCTCGTTCTGGTCGGGGATCGGCGTCGTCTGGTACGCGTACACGAAGACGCCGACGCCGACGAGGATCAGGAACCCCACGCAGCCGAGGGACCACAGCAGGAAGCGGCGCAGGCGGCGGCGCGGCTTCTTCTGCCGGGCACGGGACCCACGCGAGGACGAGGTCCTCGAACGGCGGAGCGGCTCGGAATCACGGGCGTGAGGTCGGTATGCCATCGTCCTTCGTCCATCGGGGCGTAGCGCGGTCGGGGGCGTGGCGCGCGTGACACCACACTAATAGCCGCCGCGCCGTGGGTCATCGTCAGCGTTCGGCGGTACGACGCTTCCGTGGCTCGGGGGGTTTACCCGTACCCAACACGTACGAGGTCGTCAGGTAGTTCCATGCGCACGCCTGGCACACCTCGACGACGTAGACCCGGAACTCGCCGTACTTCTGCGCCATGGTCGGCAGCTCGCGGGTCTGCCGCACCCGCCCGGTGTACTGGCCGAGCTCGTCGCCGTACACGTACGTGACGTGGGTGAGCTGCTGCCTGCGGCACACCGGGCACGGTTCGCCGGCGTCCTCGCCGTGGTACTTCGCGGCACGCAGGAGGTACGGATGGGCGTCGCAGAGGTCGTCGCTGAACGCGTTGCCCTGGAACAGCGTGCGGAGGGCGGCTCGCCGCTGTAGCGAGTAATCGACCACCGATCGCCGGGACCACATGCCTCCCAAGCGTACGTGCCCGTAGGGCGTTCGGCGACAGGTTGGAACGGTTTCCGTCCGGTCCGGACGAGGCGTAGCGGAACGTCCGTCCCGCACTCCGCGCGCTTGTGGGTCCGGCCGTGGCGCGTTAGGTTCGAACGAGTCGATGTATCGAGTCGATATATCGCGCGACGAGAGGAAGTCCGTGGTCAGGCGAGCCGAGGTCCTCGAGTTGGCCGTGCTCGGCCAACTCGTCGACGCGCCGTTGCACGGCTACGAGCTGCGCAAACGCCTCTCGGCACTGCTCGGTCCCTTCCGCGCGATCTCGTACGGCTCGCTCTATCCGTGCCTGCGGCGGCTCGTCGTGCGCGGCTGGATCGAGACCGGTGACGACGTCGAGCGCGGCGTGCTCACCGGCCGCCGCGCGCGGATCGTCTACGAGCTGACCGCGGCGGGCAAGGAGCGCCTGACCGAGATGCGTGACGAGTCCGGCCCCGCGAGCTGGGAGGACGACTCGTTCGGCGTGCACTTCGCGCTGTTCGGGCAGACACCCGCCGAGGTCAGGCTGCGCATCCTCGAGGGCCGCCGTACCCGCATGCAGGAGCGGATGGCCGAGCTGCGCGAGTCGATGACGAGGCGGCGTGAACGTCTCGACCGCTACACCCTCGCGCTGCAAGAGCACGGGCTCGAGGCGGTCGAGCGCGAGGTGCGCTGGCTCACCGACCGCATCGAGATCGAACGGCACGAGCTCGACGGGCGCCCGCGCCGGTCGGCACGTAAGCCGCGTCACCATTGATCGAGAGACAGGAGCAGGACCAGATGGGTTCGGTACGTGTCGCAATAGTAGGCGTCGGCAACTGCGCCGCCTCGCTGGTGCAAGGGGTCGAGTACTACAAGGATGCCGACCCGTCGCAGACCGTTCCAGGGCTGATGCACGTGCGGTTCGGGACGTACCACGTCCGCGACGTGGAGTTCGTCGCCGCGTTCGACGTCGACGCGAAGAAGGTCGGCCAGGACCTCGCGCATGCGATCGGGGCGAGCGAGAACAACACCGTCAAGCTCTGCGACGTGCCGCCTACCGGTGTCACCGTGCAGCGCGGTCACACCCACGACGGCCTCGGTCGCTACTACCGCGAGACGATCGCCGAGGCCGACGCGCCGCCGGTCGACGTCGTCGCCGCGCTGCGCGAGGCGCGGGCCGATGTGCTCGTCTCGTACCTCCCGGTGGGCTCGGAGGACGCCGGCAAGTTCTACGCGCAGTGCGCGATCGACGCCGGCGTCGCCTTCGTCAACGCGCTCCCCGTCTTCATCGCGTCCGACCCGGTGTGGGCGAAGAAGTTCGAGGACGCAGGCCTGCCGATCGTCGGCGACGACATCAAGAGCCAGGTCGGTGCGACGATCACGCATCGCGTGCTGACCGCGCTGTTCGAGGACCGCGGCGTCGAGCTGCAGCGCACCATGCAGCTCAACGTCGGCGGCAACATGGACTTCAAGAACATGCTCGAACGCGACCGGCTCGAGTCGAAGAAGGTCTCCAAGACCCAGTCGGTGACCTCACAGGTCGACCGCGACCTCGGCGACCGCAACGTGCACATCGGCCCGTCCGACTACGTCGCGTGGCTCGACGACCGCAAGTGGGCGTACGTCCGCATGGAGGGCAAGGCGTTCGGTGACGTGCCGCTCAACCTCGAGTACAAGCTCGAGGTCTGGGACTCGCCGAACTCCGCCGGCATCATCATCGACGCGATCCGCGCCGCGAAGATCGCGAAGGACCGCGGCATCGCCGGGCCCCTCCTGTCGGCGTCGTCGTACTTCATGAAGTCGCCGCCGGTGCAGCACCGCGACGACGAGGCCCGGGAGCTGGTGGAGAGGTTCATCCGCGGCGAGGTCGACCGGTAGCCCTTCACCACATGCGCGTCGCCGGGGCGGCGGGTAGTGTCGTGTACGTGACAACCCCAGCAGGCGGCGCGAGTGGCGGCGACGGCAACGAGGTCGTCGAGCGACACCGGATCGACTTCCCTGGACTCAGCTCGCGGGCGTACGAACACCCGGCCGACCGCTCGGCGCTGACCGCGCTGCGCAAGGTGCCGTACGCGGACTCCGTCCTCAAGCGGCTGGCCGGCCTGTTCAGCGAGCGCCGGTTGCGACTGCTCCACCTCGCGTCCGCGGTCCGGGTGGAGGAGGGGCAGCTGGCGTACCTGCACGAGCTGAGGCTCGACGCGGCGAAGACGCTCGACCTGCCCGAGATCCCCGAGCTGTACGTCACCGCCGATCCCACCGTCAACGCCGCCACCCTCGGCGTCGACCGGCCGTTCATCGTGATCAACAGCGCCACGCTCGATCTCTACGACGAGGACGAACTGCGGTTCGTCATCGGTCACGAGATGGGACACGTGCTGTCCGGGCACGCGCTGTACAGCTCGGTGCTCTTCTCGCTGATGCGGGTGTCCGGACTCGGCACCACGATCCCCCTCGGCGGGCTCGCGATCGCGGGCATCGTGCAGGCGCTCAAGGAGTGGTTCCGCAAGGCGGAGCTCTCCGCCGACCGTGCCGGGCTGCTGGTGGGCCAGGATGTCGCGGCCGCCACCCGCGCGCACATGAAGATGGCGGCCGGGGTCGACGTCGCCGACATGAGCTTCGGCGCCTTCCTGCGCCAGGGCGAGGAGTACGCGAGCACGGGCGATGCGCGCGACGGCGTCGCCCGGCTGATGAACATGCTGGCGACGACGCACCCGTTCGCCGCGGTCCGTGCCGTCGAGCTCGGCAGGTGGGTCGGCTCGGGCGACTACGACCGCATCAGGGGCGGCGACTACGCGCGTCGCGAGGACGACGCGGAGACCTCGTTCACCGACGAGGTCAAGCGGGCCGCGGCGTCGTACAAGGACTCCTGGGACAACTCCGAGGACGCCCTCGTCAAGACCCTGCGCGATCTCGGCGGCGGTGTCGCCGACGTCGGCGGACGCGTCTTCGAGAGGGTCCGCGACTACGTCCGCCCGCGCTCTGGCTGAACCTCGTGAGGGGCACCACCACCGCGTCATGGCACGGTGAGGGTGCCCCTCACGGGTTAGGTCCAGGCAGCGGCTAGGACTGTTCGGCCGGCAAGGGGTCGGTGCCGCTGCCGTTCGTCCTCGGCACCCAGCGATGCAGCGCGGCGATCGCGAGCAGGGCGATGCCGCCCATCGCGAGCACGGCGGGGCCAAGCGCGACCGCGGCGCTCACGGCGCTGACCGCCATCGGCCCGACCGCGGTGCCCAGGTCAGGGGCGAGGCGCCAGGCGCCGAGGAACGCCGCGCGACCGATCGGCGGTGACAGGTCCGCGCCGATCGTCATGATCAGGCCGGCGCCCAGACCGTTGCCGAAGCCCATCAGGAGCGCGACGCCGAGCAGCGTGCCCGGGCCGTGGCTGAGTGGCAGCAGCAGGTGGGCGACGCCGAGGATGAACATCGACGGCACCGCGATCCACATCCGGCCGAAGTGGTCCATGACCTTGCCGGCCGGGTAGAAGAGCAGCATGTCGACGGCGCCCGAGACGCCGTAGATGAGGCTCGTGGTCGTCGGGCTCAGGTTGAGCTGGTCGGCCCACAGCGGCACGACGACCTGCCGCGACGCGCGCACGGCGCCGAACAGCAGCGCGGTGAAGCCGAGGGTGCGGAGTACGGGCCAGTGCCGCCTGATCACGTGGAGCGTCGGCGTCGGCTCCGCGGCGACGCGGCTGCGGCGGCTGACATCGGCGACGAGCAGGAGCAGGACGCCGGCCGAGACGGCGGCCACGAGGTAGACCACGTACGCGCCCTTGGTGCCGAGCAGGTGCATCGCGCCCGCGCCGACGAACGGGCCGAGGAACATGCCGATGCGCTGCATGCCACCGAGCGTCGACAGGCCGCGTCCGCGCATCCGGAACGGCATGACCTCAGCGACGTACGACTGGCGCGCCAGCGACCACACCGAGGTGGCGAGTCCCGTACCGAAGATCCCGAGCGCCAGCGCCCACACCGACGGCGCGAGCAGGCAGCCGGTGATCCCGACGACGGCCACGCCGGACGCGATCACCATGGCGTTGCGCTCGCCCACCCGGCTCGCGAGCGCCCCGGCGGGGATGTCGCCGATGATCTGCCCGAGACCGATGAGCGCGACGACCAGGCCGGCGATGCCCACGGACGCGCCGAGCTCCCGTGCCGTCAGTGCGACCACGGGGATGATCGCGCCCTGCCCGATGCTGTAGACGAGCGACGGACCGTACACCGAGGCCACCATGGTGCGCATGCGAGGCGTGTCGGGCATCGGCTCCTCTGTCGGGCTCGGTTCGACGGTACTCCCGATCCAAAATACCTCGGTGACAGAGTGATCAAGGTCACCGTGTCCCGGGCGCCGGGTCAGCGCCAGCGCATGATGTTCGCGAGCAGGACGCCCTGCTCGACCGCGTCGTCGAGCGCGTTGTGCGTGTGCGGCAGGTCGGCGTGCAGGTGGCTCGGCATCTGCCGCTTCGTCGACCGGCTGATCGGGCGGGCGGCGCGCGCGGCGTACAGGGTCTTGATGTCGAGGGCGCGGCCGTGGCCGAACGGGGAGCGGCCGCCGAACGACATCAGGTACCAGTACGTGAACAGCCAGTCGAAGCCGAGCGGGTACGCGGCGAAGACCGCCGACGCCTCGAACCGCTCGGCCGTCTCGTCGACCCAGTCGGCGAACGAGGTCATCGCCTCCTCGGGCGTCCTCGCCGACCGCAGCAGCTCGTCACGGTCGAGACCCGACACCACGAGCGCCTCGGGAACGAACGCGTCGCTGATCGGCTTCAGCTCCGCGTACCAGGTGTCGGCGTGCGGGTCGCTCGGTGGCGCGAACCCGTCGGCGTCGTACGTGCCCGCGACGGACGCCCCGAGCGACAGCATCGAGTACGGGCCGGGGATCGGGCCGTCGGCCTCGATGTCCACGCTGAAGTACACGTCACGCTTCATCGACGCTCCTCACACGATGACGGCGATCAGCACCACGAGGACCAGCAGGGCGATCGCTGCGACGATCCCGACCTTACGACGCCACTGCCGTGCGCGTTCCGCGGCGGCGGCCGCGTGCTCGCGCGCGGCCGCGAGCGCGGCGGTGTCGTCGGCGAGCTGTCGCTCGACGCGCGCCAGGCCGTTGCGCGCCGACGCGATCGACGTCGGCTCCGGCACGTCGACCTTCGTGGCCGGGCCGTCCGCGGCGATCGCGTGGTCGTGGAACGCCTGGTCGACCGCCGTACGCGTGCGGGCCAGGTGGTCCTCGAGCTCCTGCCGCGCCGCGACGGACCGGCGCAGCCGGTCGTCCGCCGCGCCCCTGGCCCCGTCGGCGTCGTCGTCGATCCGGCGGCGCCTGGTCGCGCCGGCCGCCGGCGCCCGCTCCAGGGTGCGCAGCGCCTCGACGTACTCGTCCCAGGCCGAGGTCATCGCCTCACGACCAACCGGTCGACGTCGCCGGCCGCGAGTGGGGCGAACGGCACGAGGGTCATGGGTTGGTCGCGCAGGCCGTCCCAGAACAGCGCGCGGTAGCGCTCCGACGACCACCGCGTCAGCGGGCCGCAGATCTTGCGCACGCCGTCGAGCGGGTGCCGCAGGAACAGGTAGGCGCCGAGGTTGGAGCGGCTCGGGCCGAGTTGGTCGACGCACGTCTGCAGGCGGTTCCACCAGGCGTACGTGACGATGCCGGCGGCCGGGCCGTCCTTGACGATTGCGCGGAACGTGTCGCGGTGCGCCGCAGGGAGGCGGTGCAGGCCGAGACCGACGACGTGCACTGGATCGTCGGCGGCGGTGCCCGTCGTGATCAGGTCATGCAGTGCGGCGAGACGTAGGCCCAGGTCGCCACCGGCGGCGACCTCGACCGTGCTGCCGAGCCGTCGCAGCGCATCCACCAGCGCCGCCCGGCCCTCGGCGAGCACGTCGTCGGCCGGCAGCAGGTCGAGCACGACGAACCGGCCGGGCCGCGTGCGGGCGAGCGAGACGGCGACGCCGGTGAGCACGCCGAGCGCGTCGGACGCCCCGTCGCCGAGCACGGCGAGTCCGGCACCCGGCTCGGCGCGGACGGTCATCGTCGCCGGCTCCTCCGCGACACTGATCGGCATGCCGAGCCAGACCTGGTACGACCCGGCGTCGCCGGCGTCGGCGATGCCGGGTGGGACGGTGACGAGCGACGCAGCCTCGCCGACCCGGAACACCCGCGGTGGTCGCCGGTCGCCGCTGCGCTCCCACAGCCGGCGGCGCAGGTCGTCGAGCACGGCGCGGTCGGCGTACGACACGAGGACGCGGCGGTTGGCCTCGACCGCGCCGTAGGTGTCGTTGAGCACGGCCTCGCCGCGGAACCGCAGCTCGGCGGCGGCGGTGTTCATCAGCTGCAGCATGTGCTGGGAGTCCGACGGCGTGGTCTTGAGCACGATGCGGTACGGCACCTGCCCGAAGATCGACTCGCGCTTGGTCGCCAGCCGCTGGATGCCGGTGAGGCTCTGCGTGGCGAGCACGACATGGACGCCGTAGGCGCGGCCCTGGCGCACGAGGCGTTCGAGCAGCCGGATCGCCTCGTCGGCGACGCCGCCGTCGTCCTCGAAGAGCACCTGGAACTCGTCGAGCACGAGGAGGATCCGCGGCGGTCGGCCGGGACCGGGTGGCAGCTCGGCGATGTCGGCGACGCCGCGTTCCTTGAACAGGTCGCCGCGTCGCTCCAGCTCGGCGGACACGTGCTGCAGCACGGCGAGGCCGAACGGGCGGTCGCTGTGCACGCCGAGGACACGCACGTGGGGCAGCCAGTGCGGCCGGTCGGCGGACGGGCCGAGCGGGGCGAACTCGATGCCCTGCTTGAAGTCGAGCAGGTACATCTCGACGTCCGACGGCGCGTAGCGCACCGCGATGCCGTGCACGAGGGTGTGCAGGAGGTTGGACTTGCCGCTGCCGACCGCGCCGCCGATCAGCACGTTGGGCAGCGGCGGGTTGCCGCTGCGCAGCCGCAGCGTCGCCGGCAGGTCGTCGTCGTACCCGACAACGGTCGCCAGCTCGTCGGTGACGGGCCGCCACCACTCGTCCTCGGGAGGCAGCGTGTCGGCGAAGTCGGCCGTGGGCAGCGTGGCGCGTCCGGCGAGGTCGGCGACGGCGTCGCACGCGGCGGTGACGACGGCGGGGTCGGGTGGCGGGTCGAGCCGGACGGGGAGGCGCTCCAGCCCGTCGAGCTCCAGCCGTCCACCCTCGATCGCCACCGGGTGCAGGAGGGTGAGCAGGTCCTCGACCGCCACGCCGCGCTCGGCGGCGAGGTCGGGGTCGTGGTGCACGAGCAGGCAGATGCCGCGCCGGTCCGCGGTCCTCGCGATCCTGACGAGCTCCCGCTGGGCGCGCGCGTCGACACCGGCCGGGTAGTCGAGGAGGACGAGTACCCGGTACGGCTCCGTCGACCTGGTCGCGGCGGCCGCGAGCTCGGCGAAGCTGCCGTGCCCGAACTGCGCGAGCCGCGCCGCGCGGCGCGACGACGTCGCCACGAGGTCGGCGAGCACGCCGCCGAGAGCGTCGGCGGCGTGGGTGGGCGGCGGCATGACGTCGGGCGCCCGCTGCTGCAGCCGGCCGAAGAGGCCCAGCGCGCCGGTGAGTCGCGGGTCGTACGCGTCGACGCGCAGCAGCGGCGGACGTGTGGACGCCACGAGCCGCAGGACGGCGTGCTGCAGCAGCTCGTACGCCGACTCCGCGCGGTCGCTCCACACCTGCCAGCCGCGCACGCTCGCCGTCGGCAGCACGATGGGCACATTCGTCCGGGAGTCGAGGCTGCCGACGCGGACGTACGAGGTCGTCGCGTCCGCGGTCGGGTGTGGCCTGGTCCAGCCGTCCGCGTCGTAGGGGAGTGAGGCGAGCCCCGGTGCCAGCTCGACGCCGCGCCGCGCCGCGACGGCTCCTGCCGCGGTCATGGCCTCGGACACGGCGCCGCCGACATCGTCGTGCGCCCGCTGCGAGGTGGTCGCGGCCTCGTCGTGCGCCTGCGTGCGGACCCGCTCCGCCTCCTGCTGCTCCGTACGCGCCACCTGCTGCGCGGCGGGCACGAACGCGTCGAGCGCTGCGCGCAGCCCGCGCAGCCGTGCCTCCCACCCGGCGACGTCGCCGGCACCCGGCGAACCGCCGGTCACTGGATCTCCAGACGGGCCATCGCCGACCGCATCTGCTCGATGTCGTCGCGCGCGATGTTGAGCGGGCGCTCCAGCTCGATCTCGCCGAGTGACCGGCCGCTCGTGCCGTCGGTGACCACGACGTGGACGACGCCGTCGGCGTCGTACGACATCGTGACCTTCATCGGCGCACCCTTGGGCAGCCCGGCGGGCAGCTCGACCGGCCTGCTGACGAGCTTGACGACGTAGTCGGGGTCGGGGTCGTCGCCCTCGGTGATCTCGACGAACCACTCGGTCTGGCCGTCGACGAGGGTGACGAACGTGTCCTCGTACTGGCACGGGATGGTGCTGTTCTTCGGGATGATCGGCGCATTGATCGGTTTGTCGGTGACGTCGTCGACGGCGATCACGCCGATGCTCTGCGACGTGACGTCGCGGATGTCGACCTGCCCGATCGCCGGCGTCGCTGCGGGTGCGTCGTAGTGCTCCGCGGCGGCGAGGTCGGCGACGATCGCGGCGCCGAACGCGACGACCTCGTCGGGGTTGAGGTGTGACTCCGGCGGCCGGCCCGACAGCCGTTCGAGCAGCGAGCGGACCATCGGCATCCGGGTCGAGCCGCCGACGAGCAGGACGTGGTCGATGCGGTCCCACGACGTGTCGGCCGCCTCGAGCACCGACTCCAGGATCGTCTCGGTGCGGTCGAGCAGCGGGCGGGTCAGCCGCTCGAAGGCGTCTCTGCTGACCTGCACGCGGTGGCTCCGGCCGTCCGCGGCCATGAAGACCGACGCCTGCGGGACGTTGGTCAGCGTGCGTTTCGCGAGCTCGCATTTCTCCCGCAGGTCGGACTCGATCGCGCCGCCGTCGAACAGGTCGGGCCCGCCGGCCGCGGTGATCTCGCGGTTGACGTGCAGCATCAGCTCGTTGTCGAAGTCGAAGCCGCCGAGGTTGCGGTCGCCGTCGGTGCCGAGCACGTCGAACCGGCCGCCGGCGATGTCCATCAACGTGACGTCGAACGTGCCGCCACCGAGGTCGTAGACCAGGCACACGCCGCGGTCGATCTCGTCGAGTCCGTACGCGACGGCCGCGGCGGTGGGCTCGTTGATCAGCCGCAGCGCACGCAGGCCCGCGATCTCCGCGGCGTCGAGCGTGGCCGTACGGCGCGCGTCGTCGAAGTACGCCGGGACGGTGATGACGACGTCGTCGACCCGGGTGCCCAGCATCATCTCGGCGTCGTCGGCGAGCCGGCGCAGGATGAACGCGGAGACCTCTTCTGGGCGGTACTGGGTGCCTGCGGCGTCGACGAACGACCAGTGCGGGTCGCCCATGAAGCGCTTGACGAACCGCACGCTCTCGTCCGGCATCGTCACGGCCGTACGACTGGCGGTCGAGCCGACGAGTACCTGGTCGCCGGTGAACAGCACGACGGACGGCGTGATGTTGTCACCCTCGCGGCTGCGCAGGATCTCCGGGCGACCGTCATCGCGGACCACGGCGACCGCGGAGTACGTCGTCCCGAGGTCGATGCCGAGTGCCCGAGCCACGTTTCTCCCTCTAGATGAATGATTCCGTGAAGCTGCTGGTCAGTGGTCGTAGGCGGTGAGTGATCGTTTGCTGGTGACGCCGGTGGTCCAGTTGTGCCAGATCCCGGCGGCCATGGCCAGCAGGCGTTGGGCGACTCGGGTGAATACC